>NZ_SLUN01000052.1 GCF_004340685.1 Hydrogenispora ethanolica
TCCTTCGTATTGTAGCTCTGTTCTAAGCTCTCGCTTAGTTTAACCTACGTTTTGCGAATCGGATGCTGGCACTTCCATTATATCTTACACGGATCATGGCATCCCTTACAAGGATCGCAAGATCCTTTGAAAGGATCGAGGCATCCCTTACAAGGATGGCTTTCATCCTAACAAGGATGAAGAAGATCCGAGTTGGACGAAAGACCATACCTGACACGAGAGGGGATCGACTGATATATTAGCAGGGCCGGGATGGGGGACGGAGGGTCGGGAAAGGTCGGGCAGGAAGAAAATGGACGGGTGCGCTGCTTATTTAAGTTGGTCCATTGAAAAAGGGTAAAGACAAGAAACTCAAGCGCGATGAAGCATTGACGGAACTGAAAAGAGGGACCTATCATGATGAGACCTATCGGGGCTGTTCGAAGAGTGGATTGTCTCGGCAGAATTGTGATTCCCAGTGAAGTACGGCGGACCATTAACATTGATGAAGCTGATTCCCTTGAGATTTACGTCGATCGCGACATGATTGTCATGAAAAAATATGAACCGGCTTGCGTCTTTTGCGGGAGTCCCGAAGGAGTAAAAATCGTCAGGGAAAAAAATATTTGTGCTTCCTGTCACCGGGCTTTGAAAGACCTCGGTCTTTGATAGTCGGCTTGAATGTCAACGGCGGCGGCCGCTTCGCTGAAAAGGACCATTATCCGAGTGTTTCCTACCGAAACGGAAGATGAGGAGAGATCCGCTATGGACCGAGGTTGTTTTGGCAAACGGAAGGTTTATGCTACTATGAGAAAGGCGTCCATTAATGCAAACAAAGGCAATCAGCCCGATTGACTGTTGCCCCTTTAAAAATATTTGCTCTATTTTACCAAATTGGTAAAACTTCATTAGTCCATCAAACTAACTTAATTTTTTACCCATATTTTCAGCTTCCTCTAAAATCTCAGACTGCCGTATCATATCGTCTCTTTCGTTTAAGTCACCGACAATAATATTGCCGGCATTTTCCATCCCAAAGTAACCAAAAAGTTGATTCAAATATTCCGTCACATTACTGAATGCCGCTGCAGGCGCGCCGCTACATGTAACGGTGATGTACTTTTTCCCCGGCAAGTGTTTTGCAGTCAGATCAGGCTTTAAAAACGGACGGAATCTGTCAAGGAAATTTTTTGTTACTCCGCTAACCTGCAGCATATATATCGGTGTTCCCACAATAAGGTAGTCTGCTTTTACGATTTGGGGGAAAAGTTTTGTTAACTTGTCATCCATTGAACAAAAATCGACCTTTTCGAGCTGACATGCATCACATGCTATACATCCTTGATGATTCATTTCGGATAAATTGTAAACATCAACCTCATGACCACTTTCCTTGGCACCTTTACAAATAGCATTTACTATTTTGGCCGTATTGCCATCTCTTCTTGGACTCCCTATGAATGCCATCACTTTCATTCTTATTCCTCCTGTTGTACTTTTTCATAATGTATTGATATTGTAAATTCTTTTCTTATTCTCATAAGTGTTATGTTTATTCGATTGCAGCTTTCATCGCGTTGTACATCTTTTCTGCGTACTCGTCAATTTCATCGCGCGACATTCGCAAGCGGTCTGCTGAAGTACTGTATCCGATTTCCGTTTTCCCTTCTTCCAATCCTTTGAAAATGCCGTCCGCGAAGGCATCTAGCGGTTCTATCCGCGTATGCAGCCATGCTCCGTTTAAATCCGTAGCGACTGCCGGCGGAGCTATTTCGATCACTTCGATGGCTGTAGCTGAAAGCTGGTATCTCAGGCTCATCGTAAAAGAATGAAGTGCCGCTTTTGTGGCCGAATAAATCGGAGTAATCGCAAGTGGTGTAAACGCTAATCCAGACGTCACGTTAATAATAGCCGCCGCTCCTTTTTCAGCAAAGAATGGCGCGAACAGCAGGGAGAGATGGATAGGCGCTTCAAGGTTTGCCGTAATTTCCTTGCTGAAGTAGCTCCAATTGTGCTTGGCATCGGCTTTTAATACATTGAAGCGCTGTAGAATTCCGGCATTGTTGACTAATCCATTTGTCTCTGGATAATTGGCGGTTACCCAATCGAATAATGCTATACGCTCGGATTCGATCGTCAGATCGCATCTACGGGTAATGATGCCTGGGAATTTTTCTTTGGCTTGTTGAAGTACGTTTTCCCGTCGCCCGCAAATAATGATTTGATTTCCGCGCTTGATAAAGCGTTCCGCAAAAGCCAGCCCGATTCCGGAACCTCCACCCGTAATGAGTATGGTGTTGCCCGAAAGTTTCATATGACTTCCACCTTTCAATTTTAATTATTTCAGCATCAGCAACAATCCCTAAATGCAATTCTAGGTTTTCGTTTATACCATTACCTAATCACTTTATCATGTTCGCATTTTCAACGCCTGAATGATTCAATCGAAATATAGCACAATCTTATCATGCACAGCGGGAGATGAAATCATACTGCGTCTGTATCGAGAGCAGGTTGTCGAATCAAATAACAATGAAAAGGACACTCCAAGGTGGAATGTCCTGCTGTTTTTACCCACTATTATAAGCGTTGTGATAAACCCTGTCCGAAGGCCAGGGTGAACACAAAAACTCAGAAAAGCAAGTGATAAAGTCGTTTTTTAGTCCTCTGAAAGGATGATTTCCGAATTGGAGACTTTATCACATGGCTTTTATATCAGCTGATATTATCGTGAATGGCGACAACTACCAGCCCGCTTTGGTTCTTGCATCAAAGGGTTTCAAAGCCCAGTGTTTACCTGCCTACTTTTTTACATATTTTTCTCTGAATTCACGAGGAGTTTCCTTGCGGCATTTTTTAAAGAAACGGCTAAAATAATTGCCATCATTAAACCCTGTATCCATTGCGATTTCAACAATTGTTTTGTCGGTATTCACCAAGAGCTGCGAGGCCTTCTGAATACGCATGCGGCCCAGAAATTCCATCGGTGAAAATCCCGACACCGTTTTGAAGACTCTGGAAAAATGGATCGGGCTCAAATGCGTAACTTCCGAAAGCTTCTTCAGCGTGATTTTATCTGCCAGATGCGACTCCATATAGGTAATCGCCGGCTTAATTTGCTTCAACCTTCGGTACTGCATATCCAGTTCGGATTGGTCGGCTACTGTTTTCGTAAACTTGCGCAGCAGGGCAGTTAATATTTGATAGCCTAATCCTCTTAGCGCAAGTTCATACCCCTCCTTTTTCTCCCCGAACTCTTTGATGATATGCTTCATACAGCCGAGCAGAAAGTCATCATTGGAAATCTTATTTTCAAATCGTACTCGGTTTTTCAAAAGCAGCTCCGTATACATCGTTTGCTGCAGATCGGGCTGGTTTCCGAGCAGCAACAGGAGATCAATCTTCAACGAATAATACTCCAAATCCGATTCCGGATTCTCTCCGGAATGGATTTCATTGGGGTTCACAATGGCAATCGAATCTTGCTCGGCTAAAATCTTTTGCTTGCCGCACTGCAACAGTAGCATTCCTTTTTTAACGTACATCAGCATGAACTGCTCGTGCCAGTGCGGCGGAAAAATCGTTCCATTTTCCTTGAAGAAATAATGTTCGATATGAAGCGGGCTCGTTTCATTTTTCCCCAAAGCATGGCCGTACATATTCTCGTCGATTATCAGATCGTTTCCCATCGCTCACACTCCAGGCGCTAATATAATACTATTGTTGAGTAAAATGATTGAATCTTTACAATATACCAATTATAACAGATTGTACTTAATTGCGGGAATTATGATATTGAATTCGATGGAGATTGGATGAAAAAACGCCGGAAGTAAAATAGCCAGGTAAAGAACCGTATGAAAACGTGATGATAATGTGCTATTCGGAAGGAGATTTGACGATTGTATCCTTTTGTGTTTTAGAGCAGTTCTCTACTTCCTTTAGAAGCCATGTGAAAAGTCTTCAAATTAGAAAATTTGGCTTATTAAAGAATTTAAAACGACTTTTGCTTCTCTGAGCTTTTGTAATCACCCTGTCCCTCAGACAGGGTTAATCACAGTGCGAATGTAGGTAATATCGGCCACCCAGACCTGGTTGGGCCTATCGGTTTGGAACTGTCGGTCTAAAAGATTCGGAGCAATCGGATGACCGTGCCTGGAATTGGTGGTTTCCTTAAACTTTCGCTTATACCGTGCCTTTAACCCCATTTTCCGTTTAACACTCAGCTCCTTACGTTTATTCTACCTTTTATCTGAGTGTCTGGCAATTCGGGGGAAAGTCATAGATTTTTTAACGCTGAGGAGGGAGAAACGGGCCTAAAACCATAGCCGCGTGATTTTAGGCATCTTCGACCCCTCCCCCATAGCTATCGTTTTTTGATAGCGTGATGGGGGAGGGCGGGCAGCTTTGAAAGGCCCAATGGGTGGGGGCATTGGCAGCATGGCCGACCTGAACACATGACATCACCGTAAAAATTTAAGCCTTTTATCAAGCACAACTAGCACAACGCGTTAGATTAAGCATTGTTATCGAAGGGCATAAAGGAGCGAAAAAAAATTATAGTAAAATCAAAAATCATCTATGGTGAAATGGTTTTTAAATTGGATATAATTATTTTGTCGACGTTAACACAAATGAAATATTTTTTCTAGGAGGTAAAGTATGAAAATTAAGTTTCTTGTATTGGGCCTTGTCATGTCTTTGTTGGTTGGGTTTACAGGTTATGCAAAATCCGGTCTGATTAAGGTTGGCATCATCAACAATCCGCCGTCTGAATCCGGATATCGCGCAGCGAATGTGGCAGACTTTGAAAAAGTATTCACAAAAGCAAAGGGGTATGAGGTTTCAACCTTCTACAGCTTGAAGAATGATGAACAGCTTAATGCAGCGTCTCAGTTTATCACAGACGGGGTGGACTATATTCTTATTTCAGCAGCTGCTACGGATGGTTGGGCTTCAGTTCTTACAAGAGCTAAAGAAGCAGGTATAAAAGTGTTTTTGTTTGACCGTATGTTAAATGCACCTAACAGTCTTTATGAAGCAGCTGTTGTTTCTGACATGGCAAATCAGGGCAATACGGCTGTTAAGTGGCTAAAAGCACAGAAACTGCCTGAATACAATGTCATCCACATTCAGGGTGCAATGGGTAGTGACGCACAGATCGGCCGTACAGCCGCATTGGATAAAGAATTCAAGGCCGGTACAATGAAAAAAGTCGTTCAGCAGACTGCAACCTGGGATGAAGCTGAAGCCAAGAAAATTGTCGAATCAGTAATCAATTCCAAAAAGAAATTCAACGTTATCTATGCTGAAAATGACGGTATGGCTAAAGGTGCTGTCGCAGCGCTTGATGAAGCTGGTATTACACACGGTGTTGGCAAACAAGTTGTTATAATGGGTTTCGACTGCAACAAGTGGGCGCTTAGAGAACTTCTTGCTAAACGCTGGAACTATGATGGACAGTGCAGTCCTTTCCAGGCAACTGTAATCGACGGAATGATTAAGAAGCTTGAAAAAGGTGGAAAACTTACAACGAAGAAAGTTATTTCTCAAGAAAAAGGTTTTGATGCAAAAACTATTACTCAAAAAGATATTGATACTTATGGTCTTGGACAATAATTAAGTCTCTTCAATTTATAAGCGGCGTGGAGTGTGCGGGTTTTTCTCACATACTCCACACCGTTAATTAAAAGCAGTGGGTTTGACCGCTTTTTGTCCTGATATAATTGTATCAGGACAAGTTATGATAACCCACTTTTAAGGTATATAATGATCCCGATTTATCGGGATCATTATATAAAATTCCAAAACATAAAGGCGGTTTGTTTTAAATGAAGAATGACATCGTTTTATCTATGCGTGGAATTAGCAAAACTTTCCCAGGTGTCCGGGCCTTACATAATGTAGACTTTACCCTTTGTAAGGGTGAAATTCACGCTCTGATGGGTGAAAATGGAGCCGGTAAGTCAACTTTAGTCAAAGTCTTAACAGGCGTATATCAGAAAGATTTTGGGCAAATCAAAATAGCAGGAATTGAAAAAGAAATTACGATAAAATCGCCTCAAGAGGCTCAGAATTTAGGTATTAGCACAGTTTATCAGGAGATAACACTCTGCCCGAACCTTACAGTTGCTGAAAATATGTTTATCGGACGAGGCAACTACCGTTTTATAAACTGGCGTTCAAGAGAAAAGAAGGCAACAGAAATTCTTACTAAGCTTAATATCCCGGTAAGCGCTACCCGGCAACTTGGCACTTGCTCGCTGGCTATACAGCAAATGGTAGCTGTTGCCCGTGCAGTTGATATGGAATGCAAGGTACTTATTCTGGATGAACCTACTTCCTCGCTGGATGAGCAGGAGGTTGCATTACTTTTTACTCTTATGCGGGAATTAAAGTCTCGTGGTGTTGGCATCATCTTTATAACGCATTTCCTCGAACAGGTATACGAGATAAGCGACAGGATAACCGTTTTGCGGAACGGTGAGCTGGTTGGAGCTTACGAAATAAATGATTTGCCACGCATTAAGCTTATTTCAGCGATGATGGGTAAAGAGCTTGATGATATTTCCGAATTACAGCATCGAAAAAAATCACAACTCTTTCAGGATGCCCCGCCTGTTTATGAGGTATTCGGATTATCGAGCGCAGAAGGTATAAAGCCGTTTGACTTCAAAATTCATAAGGGAGAAATAAACGGGTTTACCGGGCTTCTTGGCTCCGGCCGCAGTGAAAGCGTACGTGCTATATTCGGTGCTGATCGAATTACCGGCGGTAAGGTAAGGATAAACGGAAAAGATGTTAAGATTTCCAAACCCGGGGATTCCATGAAGCATGGTATCGGTTATCTTCCCGAGGATAGAAAAGGGGACGGCATCATTGAAGATTTATCTGTACGTGAAAATATCATACTTGCCTTACAGGTATTGAAAGGCTTTTTAAGGCCTTTTTCCAAAAGTGAAGCTGAAGCTTTCGCAGAAAAGTATATCAAATTATTAGGAATTAAGACCGCTTCGATGGATACGCCGATTAAATCACTTTCGGGCGGTAATCAGCAAAAGGTAATACTTGCCCGTTGGCTCTTAACAAATCCACAGTATCTTATCCTGGACGAACCGACGCGCGGTATTGACGTCGGTACAAAAGTCGATATACAAAAACTCGTGCTTAAGCTTGCCGAGGAGGGCGTCAGCGTCACGTTTATTTCGTCGGAAATAGAGGAGATGCTTACCACATGTTCACGGCTCATCATCATGCGGGATCGCAAAATAGTGGGCGAATTGAAGGGAGATGAAATGACACAGGTGAAAATCATGCACACAATCGCGGGAGGGACGGCTCAAAATGGTTAATAGTTTAAAGAAACTGACACAATCTCAACTGGCTATGCCGTTATTTGCGCTTTTTTTAGTTGTAATTTTTAATTTATTCAGAGATGTTGGATTTTTTTCCATAAGTGTAATAACTAACAACTACGGAAACACCGTTCTTTCAGGAAATATAATCAGTATATTGAACGGAGCATCCGAGCTTGCTATTTTGGCAATCGCCATGACGCTCGTAACCTCGGTGACGAAAGGACAGGATATAAGCGTGGGCGCATTAGCGGCAATAGCTGGCAGTATTTTTGTGAAAGTGCTTCGTGCAAATGAAATTACAATGCCGGTTATTCTTATGTCATTATTGGCAGCCGTTGTTGTTGCAATTCTTTTTGCCTTGTTTACCGGTACATTGGTTAGTAAATTCAATATACAACCGATGATTGCATCATTAATATTGTTTACTGCCGGACGCCCTATAGCATATTGGATAAACGGCGGAGCAACGCCTAATGTCGAAAGTCCGTTATTAAACTATATAGGTAGTTTTATTCCGGGTATCCCAATCCCCACCCCCATTCTTATTATAATAGTATTCGGGATACTGGTCACACTCGCCTTGAGGTTCACCAATCTTGGATTGTACATACAATCGGTTGGTATAAATGAAAGAGCCGCCCGTTTAAACGGGATCAATCCTGTTTTTATGAAACTATTGGTATTCATGATACTTGGTGTTTGTGTTACTATTGCGGGTTCCATCAATGTCTGCAGAATAGGGCTTATTAACCATGAAACCATTCTCCTGGATATTGAAATGGATGCTATTTTGGCAGTTGCCATTGGAGGGAATGCCCTTAGCGGCGGAAAATTCAAATTAGCCGGGTCAGTGATAGGGGCATACATTATTCAGGCGTTGACGATTACGCTTTATGCTATGCAAGTTTCATCAACGGCAGTAAAAGCTTATAAGGCAATAGTTATTATAGCTCTCGTTGTAATTGGTTCGCCGGTTATACAAGAATGGGCACTTAAACTGCGCGACAGGCTCTTCAAAAAACCGAAAAAAAATAACGGAGAAAAATTGATATGGCATTATTAAAAAGAATTAAAGATATATTTACTCTTAAACAGGAAGACAAACCCAGGGAGCCTATTTCAAGCACTGCTTTGCTTTTGACCATAACGATCAGCGCGTTCGTCGTTATGTACGTACTTGCCATGATTATCTGGGGCGGTGGGTTTCTGAATATTCAGCAATTTTTAGACATTTTTAATAACAATGCGTATTTAATCGTGATTTCCTGCGGACTCACCGTTGTTATGATAGCTGCCGGCATAGATATTTCGGTGGGAGGCACGGTCGCTCTAATAACCATGTCCTGTGTAGTTTTTCTGGATAGCCGTGGCGGAAGTATTGCAGGCTCAATGATTTTGGCTTTGGGCATTGGACTGGCGATTGGGATAATTCAGGGGTTTCTTGTATCATATTTGAATATACAGCCCTTCATTGTTACTTTGGCGGGTATGTTCTTTACAAGAGGAATGACAACCATCGTCAGCAGCGCCCCGCATACGGCGACTAATGAAGCATTTCTGGCCCTAAAAAATTTTAGTATTATCGTTCCGGGCATCGGTTCTTACGGAAAATCCGGTAATTTTATTCCCGCCAGAATTGAGCCGGGTGTATTAATAGCTTTAGTGATTGTATTAGCTGTATGGGCGATTTTGAAATGGACGCGTTTCGGGCGTAACCTCTATGCTGTGGGCGGTAACAGCGAGAGTGCGTTAATGCTTGGTATAAATGTTAAACGCACCAGATTTTTTTCCTATATACTATGCGGGTTATTTTCCGGAATAGCCGGTTATGTCTATCTCTTGCACACAGGAGCCGGAAACGCGTCGAATGCGTCTCAGGCGGAAATGCAGGCGATTGCGTCATCAATCATCGGCGGAACATTATTAACCGGCGGTGTCGGCAGCGTTATCGGTACGCTTTTCGGAGTGATGTCTTTAAAGACGATAAACAATATTGTAATTGCATCGGGACTTAGAGAGCCGTATTGGCAAAGTATTACTACCGGTCTAATGCTTTGCTTCTTTATCTTGCTTCAAAGCGTAATTCTCGCACTTCGTAAAAAGAGCGGCGTACGGAATGGCGAAAACTGGAGAAAGCATAAAATCTGGAATTTCTTGACTTCTCAAAGAAACAGCGAATAGGTAAAATTCGGCAAAAGTCAAAGACCATGAGGAAGGCCTCTATCCAAAGTATATCAGGGAAACCTCGTTCGGTTGGCCTTCAAAGCAGTCAACCACGGCCGCTACCGCATCGGCTTGGAAAGCTTGATGTTTAAATTTTAAGCGCATGAATTACACCCCGTGTCATTTAATACTTTTTCGATAAATTGATGCATCCTGAGATCCGGGTTCCGATAATATTTGACCGATCTATCCGTAAAGCATGGTTCTCCGACCTCTGAGTTTTTTTGGATAATTTCCATTGCATAGGTTATCGCTTGATATACATCCGTTAATTGAATCTGAGACAGTATATTCAAAATTGTTGCTTCTTCTTTAATATCCGCTTCTGCCGGCAAATGATAAATCTCCCGGATTATCGGCGCATACTGACTCGGCTGATTAACACACCGTTCAAATCGGGATTTATGCAAAATCAACCAAAGGTCAAAACACAAGTTGCTATAAGCCGGGAAAACCTCCTTTTCTTTACACTTATCCAGAGCTTGACGAAACTGCCCCTCTTTCAAGTCTTGGTCAAAAATAGCAGTTTTCATCTGGTGTTCGGCATGATAAACTG
The DNA here is from genome assembly GCF_004340685.1 of Hydrogenispora ethanolica. Classification (NCBI taxonomy): domain Bacteria; kingdom Bacillati; phylum Bacillota; genus Hydrogenispora; species Hydrogenispora ethanolica. Next base: position 10,117 of record NZ_SLUN01000052.1, read on the forward strand.
TAGCGCTTGCTGCCCTTTCTGCTACAATCAATGGATTTCCGCCGCCACAACAAAAAAAGAGAAAATCCACATTATAAGTCCGACTTTCACACTGATGAATAAGCTTTTTTAAATGCTTTAGATAAAGTTCCTCTTGAAGTCCTTCATATGCTCCCCGATAGACTTGGATTTGTCGCCGTTCGTGCGGTTGACGGCGGCTTTTCCCGGCCATTAGGATTCACCTTCTTTACCGTGTAAAGCCTGGTGAACAGCGGCTTCAAAATCAACAAACGGGATCGCGCCATACTTCCCGGCGAGGTAATTTTTCATGAATCGTTCATCATCCCGCACAGCTTTTTCCCCGTAAGTCTTAAAATCGGCCAACGAATATAATTCACTTTCGTAGGTGTCCCGGTCTTTCGCCACAAACAAGATTTGATCGCGGCGAAATATATTTTTATTTAAATAAATCGGGTTATGGGTATTAAAAATCAACTGGGCTCCGTTGGTATTGAGCTTTGGATTATTGAACACACTGACAATCGCCGCCACCAAATCCGGATGCAACGATGCATCCAATTCATCGACGACCAACACGGATCCTAGTTTTAAAGCTTGAACAAAGGGGAATGAAAACTCCAGCATTTTGATAGTCCCTTTGGATTCTAAAATTTCAGATTTAATATCCAAACCTTGGCCAAAAGGGTTCCCCGGGATTGGATAACGGGACCGCAGTTGGGTTTTCTGTTCCGAATCCGAATTACGACTCACTTCCAGCCGGATGTCTTGCGGCCCGAAATCGGCATGGCGCAACATTGCATTCATGACGTTATTGCGGAGAATAAATTTTTGATTGGTAAAATGCTCCGGCAATTGCACCTCTAACTTGGCTTCATCAAAATCGGTTATCGTAATTAATTTTTCCTGAAACCAACGGATGACTTTGCCGGCTAATTCATTATTCACCACGCTTTTGAAAGCGCCGCAGAGAAATAAATCGGTAGCTTCAAGGTTGGCGTTGATTTGACTTTCCAACGTTTCCAAGAGACTCACAGAAGTCTTCCCGGAATAAAACTTTAATGTCTTTTTATCTTTTATGAGGGTAACTTGGTTATAATCCCTTACAAAAACGTCTTTTTGATCAACGATTAAATACTCATTGGCAATTAATCTTTTCGTTTCCCGAACATCTTTGCTTTCCCAACGCGATTCAAGACTTAACCCGTAGATATACTCTACCCCTTCTAACAAAAAAGTCACTTCAAGTCTGACCGGTTCCGAATATTTTTGATAATCATGAATAAACGGAAATACCTCTATCATCTCGGAGATTAAATTGTCTTTTTGTTTTCGGATGTTCCCTTTTCCAGTGACATATTTTAGAAAATCCAGTCCCATCACAATGCTTGTTTTACCGCTGGCGTTCGGCCCATAAATGACCGCAGACGGCAAAATTCGTCGTCCATCAGTCTTAATTAAGAAGTCTTCGTGTGTTCTTTGCAGTGAAGCCAACATGGATAGCACGGTTTCCTCATAAAAAGAGCGAAAGTTTTTCATTTTAAGTTCCAATAACATATTTCTCACCTCCTAATCCCTATTATACGCAAAAACAGCCCAAAAAACACTATTAATTTGAGAAAATTTCGTAAATAAGTGGTGCATTTCTCCTTAATCTCCGTTCCCGGGGATAGCATCTAAAACAAATTGCTTCATTGGCTTTATCTTCAAAGCACGCCACCAAAGAGTTCCCAGCAACAAAATGAACCTTCTTAAAACACCACCAATTCATACGTGTGGGTATATAGCTCCGGCCAGTACTGTCAAAATCCCATCTGGCTCTTCGAGTATCAGCCGAGCAGAAGTGGCCAATATCCACAAAAATTTCTAAAAGGGTGAGGACGGAAAATGTTCGATCTCCAACAACTGTCACGATCGGCCAGAAAAACTGGTTGTTCAGTGGAAGTCCTAAAAGCGCCGCTGTCAGCGCAATGGCGTATAGTATCATCGAAACAGCGAAAGCCAATGGCCTAACCCCCTACAAACATCTCTTGTACATCTTCAAAAACCTACCTGGGGTTCTATTCAGGCAATTTCCTGAATTTTTAGAGACTTCCTTCCTTGGAGCCCCGAAATTCAAACCAACTGCAAATAGCGATAAACACCGCCACTATTATACCTTGGGCTTTACTCTTTTCAAATCCACCACCTTATTGGACGCTTACTGTATAAATAGCAGGCTCCCATCTCTAGCCTCGCAACTAAGGATTATCCAAATTCACGACGAGATCGTCTACTCCGATCCGGAACACCGGGAACTGGGCGAAGCACCGCGGGGAATTGATGAAACAGCTAAACGAAAATTGACTCCGGAAGACCAAAAGTTATTGGACCGTCTCGACTGCGCCTATATGGAACGGATGAACCGCCAGGATGAGTTGCTTTACAGTGAGGGACTGATGGATGGGATCTTATTCGGTTATTGGGTGGCGCTGATAGGCGGGGGAGTGGAGAAGATCAGGGTGTGACCGGAATTTTTTGAGGTTGCAGTGTTTAGTAAAGACTTTAGTCACTTGGCTTTTATAAGACAACCCGCCGAGCAAATCTGTCTATAAGTTGTGTATTTCAAATTTTCCCAATATGTATTACAATACATAATATCATAAAATATTGTTTGGCAATTCGCATGGAAGGGATATGGAAGTATAACTACCGGAAGAGAATTACTAAAATTTTGCTATTAATAAGGAAGGAACAATAAACATGGTAAAAGCTACACCCGTCGGGGAACCATACAGCTGTCTGATAACAGATGCCACTCATCAATTAATTGCCGATACCACCAGCGATAAAGGCGGCAATGACAATGGATTTCGGCCGCATGAGCTATTGGAAGCGGCCTTGGCAAGTTGTTTGACAATTTCACTTCGAATGTACTTGGAAAACCAGGGAATTAAAATCGATTCTTGCTCGGTTACCGTAGAATTGGATCGTTCAAACCCGGATAAAACCGTATTTCGGAAAAAGGTAGAATTAAATGGCGCTATTTCCGAATCAGATCGCAAAAGGATTGAGGCGGTACTGGCTTCTTGCCCAGTGCAAAAAACCCTCAGTAAAGAATTGGCATTTGTATTGGAGTGAAAATTCAACTCTTCTTACCAAATAATGAAGGATTATCGAAAATTTGAAAGATTGATGGGTCAAACAACAACGCCCATACCAAAGCCATTTCTGCCCCGATTAGTTTGAGCGGCGCTATATAGGTTGAATTAAATTTCTAATATGCATCATGTCGCGTAATAATATGGAGATGAAGCAGCAAAATCGCGAAAATTTCAATCCATTCCATGGGAGGGGAATCAAATGGCCAGCGACTTTTACGCGGCTATCCAGAACCGTCGCAGTATTTATGGGATCGGCAAGGATCCGGCCGTGGCCGATGAGAAAATTCTGGAGCGCATCCGGCAAGCGGTTAAGTATACCCCGACGTCGTTCAATTCTCAAACCGGACGGGCCGTCCTGTTGTTGAATGAACATCATCATAAATTATGGGATCTCACGGAGGGAGCCTTGCGCAAGGTCGTCCCACCGGAGGATTTCGCGCCGACGGCGGAGAAGATCGCCTCCTTCCGGAACGGTTACGGAACGATCTTGTTCTTCGAGGACCAAACTATCGTGGCGAACCTGCAAAATCAATTCCCGCTTTATCAAGATAACTTCCCGGTCTGGTCCCAGCAGTCCTCGGGAATTCTGCAGTATATCGTCTGGACGGCGTTGGAACTGGAAGGGCTGGGCGCTTCCCTGCAGCACTACAATCCGCTCATCGACGACCAGGTGAAAAAGGAGTGGCGGATTCCGGAGGCTTGGAAACTCATCGCCCAGATGCCCTTCGGGAAGCCCACCGCGCCCGCCGGCGAAAAAGGCTTCATGCCGCTGGAAGAGCGGGTACTGGTGTTCAAATAACCTCCCGCGGCAGCGCGATTGAAGGATACGATTTACCGGAGCCATGGGATTTCCGCCCATGGCTCTTTTGCGCGTTTGAAACGCCTCCTATCTCGCGCTGGCCCGTCGCATCCAAGTCAAGCGCGCCAATGTGATAAAGGGATTTCCAATTTCTCAGCGAATATGTTATGAAAGGCTGATATGCAGCGCCATGATTGAATCGTACGCTTTGCGAAAAACGTTAAAGCGTACGCTATGTTGGCGGATCCCGCGCCGAGGAGCCATGTCGTTGCATTCATGAGGATAAACGGGTATGATGAAAACCGGGATAAGCTGAGGATCCAAGCAACCTTTCACTGATTCCATCCGGTTGCAATCGTTAGAATTGAAAATCAAATCATCGAGTCAAGAGAAGCAGGGAGGTTATGCCGATGTTAGTCACACTTGCGGAAGTCCTGAAGGACGCCCATGCCAAGCGGTATGCGGTGGGAGCTTACAATGCCCTGAGTTTGGAGATGATCCGGGGGATCATCGCGGCGGCCGAGGCCGAACGGGCGCCGGTCATCCTGGAACATGCCGAGGTTCATTTTCAATTCACTCCGCTGGAGGCGATTGCGCCGATCATGATCCACGAGGCCCGGCGGGCCAAGGTCCCGGTGGTCGTCCATCTGGATCACGGCCAGCATGTGCCGGTGATCCGGCAGGCGATCGAGCTGGGGTTCTCCTCGGTGATGTTTGACGGTTCGACGTTGCCGTTTGCCGAAAATGTCCAGACCACCCGCGCCGTGGTGGAGTTCGCCAAGGAGCGGGGCGTTTCGGTGGAAGCTGAATTGGGACACGTCCCCACCTCCAGGGTGAGCGGCGAAGGAGCGGCTCACGGAGCGGACGATACCATCTATACGGACCCGGATCAAGCGGTGGAGTATGCCGCCGCCACCGGCGTCGACGCCCTGGCGGTGGCCTTCGGCACAATTCATGGCAAATACCTGGCAGCACCCAGACTGGATTTTGAGCGGCTGCGGCTGATCAAGGAACGGACCGCCATGCCTTTGGTGATGCACGGCGGATCGGGGTTGACCGAAGCGGATTACCGTCAAGCCATCGCCGCCGGCGTGAATAAGATCAATTACTACTCTTACCTAGCCAAGGATGTGGCGGAAAAATTGGCTTCGTTCCTGAGCGGCGGGGAACATTTTTACCATGAACTCATCCCGGTGACCATCGACGCGGTTCGGGAGCACGTCGCGGGGACGATGCGCCTGTTTGGCACCGCGGGCAAGGCTTGAAAGCCCGGTTGAACGGAATGTTGTAGGGGATGCCGTCGCGACGTTGGCCGAGCGACGGCATTTCTTTATCCGCCCCCGGGAGTGGATTGCTTCCGGCGGATTTCCAGAAAAATTAAGCAGGATTATCCGTCGGAAATGCGTACTTATTGTAAGGTATAAGCGACTGTCGACCGGACGGTTCGCGGGAGGATGGCTGAGATGAAATTTCGGTCCAAAGTGATGCTGTTGGGCGTGACCATTGTACTTTTGCCGATGCTGGTCTCCACTTTCGCAGCCACCCGGCTGGTTTTTTCCCAAAATGAAAAGGATGCCCACGAACGGATCCGGGAGTCGACCGCCCGAATCATCCGGGAACTCCAATCCATCGAGGCCCAGTATGCGGAACGCGGCCGGAAATACGCCAAGACCGACAATCTGGTGATGTACACTAACGTCCTGTTCCGCTATCACAAGTATCTGACGCCGGAAGGGTATGCCACGGTCCAAAACTCGTTGTCCGTGGATCTGACGAAGTTGAAGATCGGCCTGAACGTGGACAACATCGAAGTGCGGGATGCCTATAATAAACTATTGGCCAGGGACGCCTCGTCCGGGGCCGCCGTGCCGGCGGATGCGGCCGCGAGTCCCGTCCGCGCGCCGCGGCGGGACGGAACCCGTTATTTGTTGCAGGGTGGCCGGTTCATCCTCCAATCCACCTCCACCATCCAAAAACGCGACCGGCTCTTGGGATACCTGATCCTGACCAAGTATCTGGACGCCAATTTCTTGAAAGAGGTTTCCGGAGTGAATGGAACCGAGGTGGCTTTTTTCCGGAACAACCGTTTCTTGGACGGGACCATTGCCAGATTTCCAGTGACGGAGATGGCCCATTCGGATCTGGCGCACCCGATTCAGATCAAGATTCAGAAGACCCCCTACAGTTTCATATTCTCGCCCATCTACGCCGAGGGCAACGACCAGTACTACGTGGCGGTGGGGGTCTCCTACCTGAAAACGCTCCAGAAGATCAACGAGACCGCCAGGATCCTGATCGGAGTGGCGGTGGGAGCGATGCTGATCGCGCTCGTCCTCATCTATTTCTGGTCCGGCCGGACGGTCGGACCGCTCCTGCGGCTGGTCAACGCGGTCCAAGCCATCGGCCGGGGCGATCTGGGCCAGAAGATCACCGTCGAAAGCTCGGACGAGATCGGGCTCCTGGCTTCGGAGTTCAACCAGATGACCACCTCGCTCCAGGAGAGCCGGAGCCAACTGGAGGACGCCAACCGGAATCTCTTCGAGATGAAAGAGTATATTTCCAATATTGTCGATAGCATGACCATGAGCCTGGTGGTGGTCGACAGCGGTTTCCGGATTACCGTGGTCAATTTGGAATTTGAGAAATGGCTCGGCGAGTCCCGCGAGCGGCTGGTGGGCAGGAGCCTGGAAGATCTCCTGGAATTGGGGGACGGCGCGTTGCTCCACAAGCATTTGCTGCGGGTCATCGAGACGCACGAGACCCAGATCCTGACCAAAGTCCATTGCAAGATCGGGACGCGGAAGATCGTCGCCAACATCCGCTTCTCGCCGCTGGAGGATGTGGAGCAGTCCTCGGCCGGCGTGGTGATGATCATCGAGGATATTACTTCCCGGGTGAATCTCGAGGAAAAGCTGGCCATCTCCCAGCGGCTCGCCTCCATCGGCAACCTGGACGCCGGACTGGCCCATGAGGTCAATAATCCGCTCGGGATCATCCTGAATTATATCGAAGTCTGCCGCATGGATACTCAGGATGAGAAGCTCGATTCCTACCTGAAGAAGATCGGGTCGGAGACCGAACGGATCGCCGGAATCATCCAGCGCCTGCTGGAGTTCTCCCGCCAGTCCGAGACCCGCTTCAAGCCGGTCAATCTCCCGGAGATTATCGAGGAGACCGTGGATCTGGTGGAGTTCAAGCTGCGCAAGGAGAATATCGTTTTGGAACGGGATTACGGCTTGGATGAGGCCTGGGTGATGGCTGACAAAAGCCGCCTGAAACAGGTCTTCCTGAATATCATCCTGAATGCGGTCCAGTCCATGCCGGGCGGCGGCCGGTTGGCGGTGCGGCTGGCCGAGAGCGGGGACGGGCAAGGCTTTGATCTGGCCTTCTGTGACTCGGGACGGGGCATCCCCAAAGAGCATCTCAGCCGGATCTTCGATCCGTTCTTCACCACCAAGGAGGTCGGCGAAGGGACCGGCTTGGGATTGTCCGTCAGCTACGGAATCATTCAGGAACATTTCGGAACCATTGATGTGAAAAGCACGGAAGGAAAGGGTTCGACCTTCACCGTCCGTCTGAAGAAGATCGCCAGTGAGGAAAGGAGTAGTGCGCTTTCATGACGGGACGTCGGGTAATTTTGGTAGTGGATGACGAGGCGGGAATGCGCGAAAGCCTTTGTGAAATTTTAGCCCGGGATGGATACGCCAATCTGACCGCCGGAGACGGCTGGCAAGCGATCCAACTCGTTCAAGAGAAACCGGTAGACCTTGTGTTACTGGACATTAAGATGCCGGGCCTGGACGGCATTGAGACGCTCAAGCGGATCAAGGCCCTCCATGAGCAGTTGCCGGTGGTCATGGTCACCGGCTACGGCACTATCGAAAGCGCGGTCCAGGCCATGAAGTATGGCGCCAAGGACTATATCACCAAACCGTTTGTGATCAGCAATTTACGCAACGTAATCACGGAAAATCTGAAGCCGCCCGCGGCGGCGGCAACCAGTTCCTCGTCGGGACCCTATGAAGGGATCATCGGGCAGAGTCCGGCGATGAAACGGTTGTTTCAGACTCTCGCCAAAGTCATCGCGAGCGAAGCGACCGTGCTGATCATGGGAGAGAGCGGCACCGGCAAGGAACTGGTGGCCCGGGCCATTCACCGGGAAGGTCCCCGGAAAGAGCGGCCGTTCATCGGGATTAATTGCGCCGCGATCCCCGAGAACCTGCTCGAGAGCGAGCTGTTCGGCTACGAGAAAGGGGCCTTCACCGGCGCGGTTGCCCGGCGTATCGGCAAGTTCGAACAGGCCGACGGCGGCACGCTCTTTTTGGATGAGATCGGTGATATGAACCTAGCCACCCAGGCCAAGATATTGCGGGTGCTGGAAGAAAGGGAATTGGTCCGCCTCGGCGCGGTCAATTCCGTGAAAATCAATGTCCGGATCATCGCCGCTACCAACAAAGATCTGCTGGAAGCGGTAAACGCCGGTTCCTTCCGGGAGGATCTGTATTACCGGCTCAACGTCGTGCCGTTGTTAATGCCCGCGCTGCGCGAGCGCAAAGAGGATGTTCCGTTGCTGGTCAAACACTTTTTGCTGAAATACAGCGAGGAATATAGCAAACCCATGAAAAGCATCCCGCCGCAGTGGCTGGAGATGCTCAAGAATTATCATTGGCCCGGCAACGTCAGGGAATTGCGGAATATCGTCGAGCGCATCGTGGTCCTGGGGGAGAAAGGCTTCAATCTCGAAGAACAGTTGAACCTGGAAGAGAATCCGCCGCCAGCCGTTGAAACGGCCCAGATGTCGTTGAAATTGACAGACAAGCAAGAACAGGAGAAGATCCAGGCCGCGTTGGAGATGGCCCGCTGGAATAAGACCCGGGCGGCCGAGATTCTGGAGATCAGCCGAAAATCTTTATACGAAAAGATGGCGAAGTACGGATTGCTGTAAGGTGGTTTGCTCGGCCGAAGCCGAGGTTGAAGCGGAATGCCACGAGGACCGTTCCATGATTGGTGTAACGTTGATCCCCGTGGCATTTTCATTTTGCAAATGGGGATTGTGGATAACCCCCGGAGCTTCATCTCGAGCGTGGCGGAGCCTACAAAAGTTACAAAATGTAACTTTGGGTAACAACCATGTTACCGAATGGATCGCGAAACAAAGTTGTTTCAGTTTGTTAAGGAAAGGAACGGCGATGTTTCGAAGCCGTTGGCATGAATTTTGCTTATATATAAAATTGTCTGGCCAGACACTGAAAAACATTAGGGAGGAACGATTATCCATGAGAAAGAGATCAGTTGTGTTGTTGCTCGTATTTGCGCTCGTCCTGGCGTCGGTTTCCACGGTGAGCTTCGCCGCCAAACAGCGGGTCTTCGGTGTTACCTTCATGACCATGAACAATCCGTTCTTTGTAGCGATGGAAAAGAATATTCGGGCTGAATTGAAAAAGATGGATCCCAACGCCAAACTGATCGTTGGCGATTCCCAGTTCAACCTCTCCAAACAGATTTCTGACGTTGAAGACATGATCCAGCAGAAGATCGATATCTTGTTATTGAACGCCGTCGATTCCAAAGCGATCGCTCCGGCAGTCGTCGCTGCCAACAAAGCCAAGATTCCCGTGATCACGCTGGACGTCAACGCCGAAGGCGGCAAAGTCACCAGCTTCATCGCCACCGACAATTACCTGGCGGGCAAGCTCGACGGCGAGTACCTGGTAAAACGGTTGAAAGGCAAAGGAAACATCGTTATCATCAACGGCACCCCGATCACCTCGGTAATGCAGCGGGTCCAAGGCTTTAAAGATGTAATCAAGAAGTATCCGGGCATCAAAGTCGTGGCCGAGCAGAACGGCGAAACCAATGAGACCAAATCCATGGAAGTCATGGAGAATATCCTTCAGGCGCACCAGAAGATCGACGCGGTGTTCGGCATCAATGACCCGACCGCGCTCGGCGCTTTGGCCGCGGTAGAGACCGCCGGGAGACAAAACGAGATGTTCATCCTCGGCGTGGACGGCTCCCCCAACGCTGTCGAAGCCATTTTGAAAGGAAAAGCTCTGGCCGCGACCGCCTCGCAATTCCCCGCCGAGATTGGCCGCCAGGGCGTGCAGGTCGCCTTCAAAGTGTTGAAGGGTCAGAAAGTGCCGGCTGAGATTAAAGTGAAATCGGAATTGATCACCAAAGAGAATGCCAAAGGATTCAGCTGGTAAGACAGGTTAAGGTCGCAAAGGGCGCGGCGGGCAACTTCCCGCGCCCTTTCCAATCAGCCCGAGGAGGTTGAATGATGTCAGATACAATTCTAATGCTGGAGAAGATCGTCAAAGACTTTCCCGGCGTCCGGGCCTTAAATAATGTCTCGTTGGATGTGAAACGCGGGGAAGTGTTGGCTCTGGTCGGCGAGAACGGAGCCGGCAAATCAACCTTGATGAAAGTGATCTCCGGAGTCATCCGGCCGGATCACGGAACCATTATTTTGAACGGCAAAAAAGTACAGATCAAATCGCCGCAACACGCCCAAGAACTTGGGATTAGCATTATCCATCAGGAATTTAACTTGATCCCGCATCTGAGTGTGGCTGAAAACGTTTATCTGGGCCGGGAGCCCGGCCGTTCGCTCAAAGGTTTTATCGATTGGCCAAAATTATATCGGGATACGGAAGCTCTGTTGCAAGAGCTGGATATAGATCTGGATGTCAAAACCCCCATTTACAAGCTGAGCGTCGCCTATCAACAAATGGTGGAGATCGCCAAGGCGTTGTCCGTCAATGCCGATGTGATCATCATGGATGAGCCCACCGCCACGCTCACGCAGCATGAGATCGAAAATCTTTTCCGGATTATCAATTCCCTGAAGCAGAAAGACGTTACCACGATTTATATATCGCACCGGCTGGAAGAGTTGTTCATCATCTCCGACCGGGTTACCGTGATGCGGGACGGTTGCACCGTGGGCAGCTTGATCACCCGAGAGGCGGACCGGAAAAAGCTGATTGCGATGATGGTCGGCCGGGATTTTCAGGATGAATTTCCCAAACGGACCTGCACGGCCGGGGAGATTGCCCTGTCGGTCAGGCATCTCTCCAATTCCAAGCTGCGCGATGTCAGCATGGAGTTTCACCGTGGCGAGGTGGTCGGAATCTCCGGCCTGGTCGGTGCCGGCCGCACCGAATTCGCCCGGGCGGTCTTTGGCGTCGATCCCGTGGCGGTCGGGGAGATCGAGGTTTTTGGCAAAAAAGTCCATTTCAAATGTCCGAAAGACGCGATCGAGGCCGGCATCGGCTTGGTCCCGGAAGACCGCAAGCTGCAAGGACTGGTCCTCAAGATGAGCGTCAGCGAGAACCTGACCTTCGCCGCACTGGAAGAGATCATGAACGGCTGTTTCTTTCACTGGTCCAAGGAACGGGAGACCGTCGATCATTATGTGCGGGATTTGCGGATCAAGACCCCCGGCCCCAAACAGCAAGTCGTCAATTTGAGCGGCGGCAATCAGCAAAAGGTGGTCCTCGCCAAATGGCTGTTTGTCGGGAGCAAGATCCTGTTTCTGGATGAGCCGACCCGGGGCGTGGACGTGGGAGCGAAACGGGAGATCTATCAGATCATCAATCACCTGGCGGAACAGGGAATCGCGGTGATTCTCATCTCCTCGGAGCTGCCGGAGATCATCGGGATGAGCGACCGGATCTATGTGATGCATGAAGGCAGAGTCAAAGCGATGCTCCCCGGCGGGCAGACCACGGAACAGCAGATATTAACCTATGCAACTGGAGGCGAAAAGATATGAACCAACCCAATGTGGCTTTTGAAAAGGGCGTCAAGAATCTCAAAGGTTTGCTGGAAAAAAGGGAAGCCGGGGCGCTATTGGGCCTGCTCCTCATGTGCATCGCCATCTCCTTTATCAGCGATTTCTTTTTCACCTTTTCCAACCTGATCAACATCGCCCGTCAGGTCTCCTTGAACGCCATCATTGCCGTGGGTATGACGCTGGTCATTCTCACCGGCGGGATCGATCTGTCGGTCGGTTCCATCGTGGCCTTATCCGGAACCGTGGCCGCGAGCCTGATGGTGAATGGGCATAGTCTCTGGGTGGGGATCCTCGCCGGACTGGCGATTGGGATTGTCGCCGGCCTGATCAACGGTTTGACCATTACCCGGTTCAAAGTCCCGCCGATCATCACGACGCTGGCTATGATGACCGCCGCCCGTGGTATCGCGCTGGTTTACACCAATGGCTATCCCATCTCCAACCTTCCCGAATCCTTTGTCTTTTTGGGAAGAGGGTATCTGGGCCCGATCCCGGTGCCGGCCATTGTGATGATCGTGGTGTATGTCTTGGGATATATTCTGCTGACCCAGATGAAGATCGGGCGGTATATCTATGGTTTGGGCGGCAATGAAGAAGCGGTACATCTTTCGGGGATCAACGTCAACCGGACCAAGATTCTGGTCTATATGTTGTGCGGCTTGGCCTCGGCCATCAGCGGCTTGATCCTGGCTTCGCGCCTTAATTCCGGCCAGCCGTTGGCCGGTACCGGTTTTGAAATGGACGCCATCGCCGCGGTGGTGTTGGGCGGGGCGAGCATCAGCGGCGGCGAGGGCACCATCGCCGGAACCCTGATCGGCGCCCTGATTATCAACGTCTTGAATAATGGACTGAATCTGATGAACGTCAACCCCTATAGCCAAATGATTGTCAAAGGCCTGGTTCTGGCCGCGGCTGTGGCAATCCGCACCCGAAAAGGAAAGGCCAAATAAGTTCATCCGGGCGTAAGTTTTGGTATCCTGAAAGGGCTGGTCGCGAAAGCGCCAGCCCTTTATCCATATCTTTGCGAGAGCGATTTTGGCTCAACTTTTTCATCGGATAGAATCAAGGCAAATATGTCGCAGGCTACCCGGGTGTTCAAGTGTATTGGCTTCCCTATCCGGCGGCCCGAAGATCTGGGCTAAAAAACGGTGCTTTGCAATATGCTATAAGGACTCGCGAAGCGATCTTCCGGAAAGGTTCATTCGCAAGAGACCTGGGAAGATCCGGGGCTGGGGGTGCAAGCGGAGAGTATAAGAAAATTTTCTCCCATTCAAAATAAGAATGGCGACAGGGAAATGCGAATGGCTCCAGAATAATGTAGGGATTAACAATGGGGGGATGATGACCATTTCTGCGACCATTGAAGTCTTGATTGACGAGGCGGATCAATGTTTGGCCCAGGCCGAGAAGGAAAGCGGCAAAGATTTGGCCCGGAGTCTGCAACTGCTCCAGCAGGGCGTCGGAAAACTGCTGCAGGCCTACTTGATTGCCAACGAAAAACGCTCGCCGACCCGCCTGCGGGAACAGTTCGAGCTTTGCCAGCAGATTGAACCGGATTTCGCTTCGATCGAAGAGGAATTGGAATACTTGTTATCCGTCAATCCCAAAGAGGCCGAAGCGGAGGACGTGATTGACACCGCCAATGAGATTTGGGATTTTGTGACGGATCTGTTGGAGAATAGCGAAGCCTTTGAAGAGGATTTCTCCGACGAACTGGATTAAGGTTGAATTTCTATAGTAAAAATTTCCAAAAGATGAAGGAAAATATTGTAAAACCCCGAATAGTTTCAGAAAATGCCTGGAGGTATTGGCTTGAGACTATTCTGGGTTTGCATTTTGCTTTTGACGTGCTGCCGGCCGGTGTATGCCGCCTTGGACCAGGGGGCCGCGCGGCTCGGATATCAAATCGATTGGCGGGAAGAGGAAGAGCTCCGGAACAAGTTTGATCTGAATCTGCGCGGCAAAGCCGACTGGCTCCGCTACGATGTGGCGGGTTCGTTCTACGCTCCGCAGCCGGATTCCGGGGATTCCGCTCTCAATGTGAGGCTGGATTTTCCGCGCTGGAACAAGAACCTCAAGCTGCACTCGGGAGTCAAGTGGAATGAGGATTACCGTTATTTCAGCGAGCGGCTTTATTACCGCTGGTTACCCAGCCGCGACCTCCATGTCGACCTGGATTATACCTGGCAGATCCGGGAAGCGGAAAGGGCGGAGTCGAGCCGCTATGAATACCATCTGAACCAGGAGGAGCTCTCCGCGTATTATCTGTGGGAAACCTGGCGGTTTTTCAGTAGCGTACTCCATGCCCAGAAGACCTACCCGGCTCAAAGCATCTATACTTCCACCAAATGGCAGTTGGAGGAGGACCTCAGCTGGCAATGCCGCGGCGATCTGCAACTCGGTTTCGCCTACCGCGAAGTCACCGGCTTTTATCCTTTCGATAAAAAGATCAATTATGACTACTGGCGCTGTTATTATGAATTCCGGAGCCGCTTCAGCCCTTCGCCGCGGAATGATTTTTTTGGGAGCTATCGCATCAGCCAGTGGGAGAAAGGACTGCGTCCCTATCGCGATGATCGGAAGCTGAAATTGAGTTGGACGCATGATCGACCCCAGAAAACGAGGATTCTCGTAAAACTGGAATTGGAGGACATCGGTTACCTTGCGGATCCCGATGATATCCAACCCGTGCCGGATGAGGATGACGAGGACGAAGCGGAGGATGAAGCGGCCGAGGAGGATTATCATAGCCGTCGCTCGGCGATTCTGAGCCTGGAATACCGGAAGACATTGTCCAAGTTTTCCTGGACAACCCAGGTTTTCTTCCGCCGTACCGATTATCGGGCGGACGCGGTCCCCGATAGCGACGCCAGCGGAGTCATCGTAAAGCTCCGCTGGAAACAGCGGCCTTGGGAGCTTCATTCGGAATGGGCCCCTTTTGGCGGGAGCCGTTCCCTCACCGCGTATTACCGTTTGAAAATGGTTTACAATATCTAGGGAAGTGATGTCAGAATGATCCATTTGGGCGCGTTGGTGCCTCATCCGCCGTTAATCGTGCCCGGGGTGGGCCGGGAATCGGAGCGGGCCAAAGTCGGGGAGACCATCCGGGCCTTGGGTGAGGTCGACCGGCTGCTCGCGGAGGATCCGCCGGAGACTCTGGTGGTTTTCACTCCGCACGGCACGGTTTACTCCGATGCGGTGGTGATTTATGCCGATGGCGAGCTGACCGGCGATCTGCGTCAATTCGGAGTTCAACAGGATTGGCGCTGGGAGAATGATCCGGAGCTGGTGGAGCGGATCGCCGCTGTCGGGCGTACGGCCGGCTTGCCGGTATATCCGCTGCCGCAACGGGAGGCGGCGCGTGGCCGGGACGCCGGATTGGACCACGGCGTGCTGGTGCCCCTTTCTTTCTTTGATCCGTCCTGGGCCGCCCGGGCCAGACTGGTGGTCATTCCCTTGAGTTTTCTGCCCTTGGAGGAGTTGTACCGGTTTGGAACGGCCGTGGCCGAGGCCGCCGGACAACTGGGCCGGAAAACGGCCATCATCGCCAGCGGCGACCTGTCCCACTGCCTGCAGCCCGGAGCGCCCGCGCCCTATGACCCGCGCGGCGCCGAATTCGACCGGAAGCTCATGGAGCTGTTGCGGGAGGAGGACATCGCCCGCTTTTTCCGGCTCGATCCGGTCCTGGTGGAGAAGGCGGCCGAATGCGGCTTCCGGAGCTTGATTATGCTATTGGGGACCTTCGACGCGAAGGAATTTCGGGTGAAGGTCCATAGTTATCAGGGGCCGTTCGGCGTGGGCTACGGCGTCGCGACCTTTCATCCCACCGGAGCGTCCCGGGAAAGCCTGGTCCCGGAGCTGTTCGGGCAGAGAGCGGCGGCGGTGGCGGCGCGCCGCGCCGCGGAGAGCCCGCTGGTCCGGTACGCCCGGCGGGTGGTGGAGGCCCATGTCCGGAAGCAACCCTTGCCGCAACCGGAAGAGTTGGACGATTATGCAGCCGAACGGGCCGGGGTCTTCGTCTCGCTGAAAAAACACGGCCAACTCCGGGGTTGCATCGGGACCATCGAACCGACCCAAGCGAACCTGGCGGCGGAGATCCGCCAGAATGCCATCTCGGCCGCCAGCCACGATCACCGTTTCGACCCGGTCGAACCGGAAGAACTGGCCGATCTGACCTATAGCGTCGATGTCCTGCAAGCGGCCGAAGCCATTGACGGTCCGGACCAGCTGGATCCCGATCGCTATGGCGTGATCGTCAGCCGGGGCGGCCGTCGGGGCTTGCTTCTGCCGAATATCGAAGGGGTGGAGACCGCGGCGGAGCAAGTGGCGATCGCCAAACGCAAGGCGGGGATCGGCGCCGACGAACCGGTTCAGTTGGAGCGGTTTGAAGTCGTTCGGTATTATTGAAAAGTGTTCGTAGTTCGTGGTTGTTGATGCTGATTCAGGATGTTGATTCAGGTTCGTGGTTGTTGATGCGGATTCTGAATGCTGTTTCAGGTTCGTGGTAGAAATACCAATTATCAGCTACAAACTACTAACCACTAACCACCAACCACCAACTCTAGACAGTCATTACCAACCCTCAACTTTACAAACTACCAACCACAAGGCAGTGATGGCATGATCGAAGCCAGGTATTATGAAATTTTACCAGAGGGCCAGCTGATCTGCAGGCTCTGCCCGCAGCAGTGCCGCATCGCGCCGGAAAAATCCGGCTTTTGCCGGGTCCGGTCCCATCGCGAGGGCCGGCTGACGGCGGAGAACTTCGGCCGGATCGCCAGCATTGCTCTGGACCCGATCGAAAAGAAACCGCTCTATCATTATTACCCCTGCCATTCCATCCTCTCGGTGGGCACGATCGGTTGCAACCTGGCCTGCCGGTTCTGCCAGAACTGGCAGATCTCCCGGGAAAAGGCGCCGACCCAAAGCCTGGACCCGGCCCAACTGGCCGGACTGGCGGTCCGGGCCAGCCGGGAGCATGGCAGCATCGGACTGGCCTATACCTATTCGGAGCCGGGGGTCTGGTTCGAGTTTTTAATGGCCACGATGCCGCTGCTCCGGGAACGGGGGCTCAAAAACGTACTGGTCACCAACGGCTTTCTGCAGCCGGAGCCCTGGGCCGACCTGCTGGAGTGGACCGATGCCGCCAATATCGATCTGAAGGGGTTCGATGCCGGGTATTACCGGCGTTTGTGTTCGGGAAGCCTGGAGCCGGTGCTCGCCAATATCCGGGCCGCGGCCGGCCGGATCCATCTGGAACTGACCACCTTGATCATTCCGGGCGAGAATGACCGGCCGGAGGAGATCCGGGCCCTGGCGCAGTGGATCGCCGATCTGGACCCAGAGATCCCGCTTCATTTGTCGCGGTATTTTCCCAACTATCAGCTGACCGCGCCGCCCACGCCGCTGGAGACGATGGAGGAGGCCCACCGGATCGCCCGGGAGTATCTGCGCTTTGTTTACCTGGGCAATACCGGCGGGGGTAACGATACTCGCTGTCCGGAGTGCGGCGCCGTGTGGGTCGAGCGGAACGGCTACCGGACGAAGCTTCTTTCAGGAGCGGATTGCCCGGGATGCGGCAGGAAAGTGAGTCTAGTCCTGGAGGATGAAGAAGGAGGCGGCTGATTCGGCCGTCTTTTTTGATCGGGTTTTCATCCCCGCGGGACGGAGGCGCTTTTAACAGAATGGTCTATTGTTTTCCGGTCGCCAAGTGATATAATTGGTAATTAATATCATGATCGTCCCCTCCGGCGCTTGCGGCGCGCTGCCGGAATTCCGGCGGTGGCGGGGGAAGAATGGACCGTATCATCAAGGAATTCATTTTCCAGGGAGGATCTCATGAAGATAACTATCGGCCAGGTCAATGCGGTGGTCGGCGATGTGCGGGGCAATTCGGCCCGGATGAAGGATGCGCTGGCGCGGCTGGCCGGGCAGACCGATTTGATCGTCTTTCCCGAGCTGGCGCTGGTGGGCTATCCGCCGAAGGACCTGCTGGAGAAGGCATGGTTCATCGACCAGGTCGAAGCGGCCGTGGCGGAATTGATTGACTTTTCGGCGGGGTATCCGGAGACGGGGCTGCTCGTCGGCGCGCCGTTGCCGACCGGCCGGAGCACCGGGAAGGCGCTGGCCAATAGCGCGCTCCTGATCTGCGGGGGCCAGCTCCTTTTCCGGCAGGATAAATCGTTATTGCCGACCTATGATGTATTTGACGAAGCCCGCCATTTTGATCCGGCCGACCGGGTGGGAGTGGTCGGTTTTAAAGGCGAAACCCTGGGCATCTCCATCTGCGAGGATGCCTGGAACGATCCGGAATTCTGGCCCGAACACTTGCTGTATGAGTTCGACCCCATTCAGGAACTGGCCGATCAGGGCGCCACGGTACTGATCAATATCTCGGCCTCGCCGTTTCATATGGGCAAGGACGATGTCCGCTTCCGGCTGATTCAGAATCACGCCCGCCGGCACCGCTTGCCGTTCATCTTCGCCAATCAAGTCGGCGGCAACGACGAACTGATCTTCGACGGCGGCAGCATGAGCTTTGACGGAGCGGGCCAACCACTCTCGGTCGGACCCTATTTCAGCGAGGAATGGATTACGGTGGATACCGCCCGGCGGGGAGATCCCGGATTGCACCCGCCGCTGGACAAAGTGGCAGCGGTGTACCAGGCCCTGGTCCTGGGGATCCGGGATTATCTTCAAAAGTGTGGTTTCAAGCGGGCGGTGATCGGGCTGTCGGGCGGGATCGACTCGGCGCTCACGGCCTGTCTGGCCGTGGCGGCGCTGGGCAAGGAGAATGTGTTGGGGATCACCATGCCCTCGCCATACTCCTCGGGTGGGAGCGTCAACGATTCGCGGGAGCTCGCCGCCAACCTGGGCATCGAATTCAGGGAGATCTCGATCGTGAAAACCTTCGAGGCCTATCTGGAGACTCTGGCGCCGCATTTCGCCGGGAGCCAGCCCGATGTGACCGAGGAGAATATCCAGGCCCGGATCCGCGGCAACATTCTGATGGCCTTCTCCAACAAATACGGCTACCTGGCCCTCTCCACCGGCAACAAGAGCGAGCTGGCGGTGGGCTACTGCACGCTGTACGGGGATATGAGCGGGGGCTTGAGCGCCATCTCCGACGTGCCCAAGACCTTGGTCTATCAACTGGCGGAGTATGCCAACCGGGAGCGGGAGCTGATTCCGCGCTCGACCCTGACCAAGGCCCCTTCGGCGGAATTGCGGCCCGATCAGAAGGATCAGGACAGCTTGCCGCCGTATGATATTTTGGACGCGATCCTCCAGGATTACGTGGAGGAGGGCCGCTCGGCCGAGGAGATCGCGGCGCGCGGCTTCGATCCGGAGACGGTACGCTGGGTCATCCGGACGGTGGACCGCAACGAGTACAAGCGCAGGCAGGCGGCCCCGGGCTTACGGATCACCTCCAAGGCGTTCGGAGCGGGCCGGCGGATGCCGGTGGCCAAGCGCCTCAACGAGCGGGCCTTGCGGTGAATCCCATGGGGGTTTCCCAAAGGGATCTTTGGTACGGATGGAGCCGTGAAAGAGCGCGCTCCTTTGACGTTAGCGGACGGAAACTTGAAGCGATTGCGGAACGGAGGAAAGTCAATGAGTCTGAACTTTTCTTATTACATGCCGACCCGGATCCTTTTTGGCCCGGGCAAACTGGCGGATTTGGCCACCACGGAGCACCTGCCCGGCAAGAAGGCGCTGATCGTCATCGGCGCTTCGGGCTCCATGCAAAAGCTCGGCTATCTGGGCCGGGTCGTGGATTACCTGCGGCAGAACGGCGTCGAGGCGGTGGTCTATGACCGGATCCTGCCCAACCCCGTGGCCGAACATGTCGAGGAAGGCGCGGCGCTGGCCCGCCGGAATCAGTGCGACTTCGTGCTGGGCCTGGGCGGTGGCAGCACTATCGATTCGGCCAAGAGCATCGCGGTGATGGCGGTGAACCCCGGTCTTTACTGGGATTATGTCCATGGCGGCAGCGGCGGCGGGAAGACCCCGCCCCACCGGGCCTTGCCGATCGTCGCCATCACCACGACCGCCGGCACCGGGACCGAGGCGGACCCGTGGACGGTGATTACCAAAAGCGATACCCAGGAGAAGATCGGCTGGGGAAGCAAAGATACCTTTCCGGCGCTGTCGATCGTCGATCCGGAGCTGATGCTGTCGGTGCCGCCCAGGACGACCGCCTACACCGGTATGGACGCCTTCTTCCACTCGGTCGAGGCGTACCTTGCCACGGTCCGGCAACCGGCCAGCGACCATCTGGCGCTGGAGGCCATCGGCCTGATCGCCCGGTACCTGCCGGCGGCAGTCCGGGACGGGAACGACCTGGAGGCCCGCACCCAACTGGCCTGGGCCAATACCGAGGCCGGGATCTGCGAATCGTTGTCCTCCTGCATCTCCCACCATTCGATGGAGCACGCGGTCAGCGCCTTCCACCCCGAGGTGGCGCACGGCGCCGGACTGACCATGCTCTCGGTGGCCTACTTCACTTATCTGGCCGAGCGCTGTCTGCCGGAGCGTTTCGTGGCGATGGCCGAAGCCATGGGCGAGAGCACCGCCGCTCTGCCGGAAGCGGTCAAACCGTTCGCCTTCATCACCGCCCTCCAGAAATTGATCGATGCCAGCGGGCTGGCGGACGAGAAGCTGTCCGGTTACGGAGTGCGGCGGGAGGAATTGCCGGCCCTGGCCGAGAACTCCTTCCACACCATGGGCGGATTGTACCAGGTGACCCCGGTCCCGCTGTCACTGGCGGAGGTCACCCAGATTTACGAGAATGCCTACCGGTAGGTTGAATATTCATGGATACCAGCGGCCTCCGTTCCTCGCGAACGGAGGCTTTTGAGTCCTTTGGAATTCTCTCCGTTCATCGGTGCGGAGGAATCTCTGTTTTTTATTTTTACCCCTTGAACAAAGAACAAACCTCGCTTGGAAGCAAGTCGTTGATGTTCGAAAAAAACAAGTTATCCATGCTCATTTCAATCTCTGCAGGACGAAATCTTTAACTCTCAATGCCAGGGCAAAGGCATTTTTGGTTTCATCAACCGAAGGGATATAAAAATCATCGGCATAGCGCGCTTCCACGGCATATTCGGTAAGCAAAACAGCTTCTTTTAGAAGCGTTGTGATAAACCCTGTCCGAAGGCCAGGGTGAACACAAAAGCTCAGAGAAGCAAGGGATAAAGTCGGTTTTAATATCCTTTTGCAGGTCGAATCGGAGTGAAAGAGACTTTATCACATGGCTTTTAGAAGCGTTGTGATAAACCCTGTCCGAAGGCCAGGGTGAACACAAAAGCTCAGAAAAGCAAGTGATAAAGTCGTTTTTTAGTCCATTGAAAGGATGATTTCCGAATTTGAGGACTTTATCACATGGCTTTTAGATTAACGAATGAAGTATCGATTTGAGAAGCGGCCTCAATTAATCGCTCGATTTTATGGGTCTTTTCCGGCGGAATCCCCTGGTGGGTCAGGTAGG
Source organism: Hydrogenispora ethanolica (assembly GCF_004340685.1). NCBI lineage: Bacteria > Bacillati > Bacillota > Hydrogenispora > Hydrogenispora ethanolica. Next base: position 31,341 of record NZ_SLUN01000052.1, read on the forward strand.
CTTTCAGATATTTTTCCGCCGCTTGTTGGCAATGAAAACAGATGGAATCGGTAATGGGTTCATCCATTTTCAGCAGTTGATCCGCGGTTTTAAGATCGTTTTCAGCCTTGATAATCCATTTTTTCGGCATGACGTTTACATCTTGCGTCATAATTCCACGCCTTCATGAAAAATAACTTTGGAAAGAGTAGGAAGATCTTTTTCCCATAAAAAATCCGCCTCGTTTTTTATCAGAAAATCGGCATTATATCCCCTTCGCGCGATTTCCCAGCGCAATTCGGTCAAAGCCTTTAGTTTTTCAGGACGCTCCAAGGTTCTCTTGGTCAAAATGGCAAAATCCATATCACTCTCTTCCCGCGCCGTTCCTTTCGCATAACTGCCAAAGAGAATGACTCCTGTTGTCTCCGGAATTTTGTTGATGATGATATCCTTGATTGCATGAAAGTCTTTTTCAGTATACATGCTTCAATCTCCCCGATGAATCTGGTTTTACGACATCTTGCTTTTCAGGTAATGATTATTTTTATTATACCACAACCCTGTAAAACTTTAACAGCCAATCGCCGGCCGGCTCAACTTCCATGATTAAAAGATTATCAAACTCCGCCACCGTTCATCGTTTTGAGCAAGTTTGTCTTATCCACAGCGCATTCATCCTCGGTTATCGCAGATCCATCCCCGGTTGTCTTGCATGGATGCCCGGTTATTGAGCATGGTCCCTTATCCACAGTGTATCCACACCCGGTTGCTGTGCATGCTTGCACAGTAACTGTGTAAGCATGCACAGCAACCGGGCATCCATGCTGATTCACAGTGCGGGCATGCAAGGTTACCGTGTATCCTGACACGGTCGCTGGGAATGGATACGCGGAAACCGGGCGAAGAGGCGTGATAACTGTGGGATAATTGCTTTCGAATAAAGTTTTGATATCGAGAATGAAAACGGCTCTTTCTGGTAGAGATAAATCTCGTTGATGATGCGCTTTTATCAATTCAATCGTTGCAATTAATACGATTTTAAAATTCATAACAAAATTAACAATCGGTTGAATGGAAGAATCAGAGTAAACAGATTTTTGGGAATATGGAAAGCGTTTTGCCTTTGACGAAATAATCTTTATTTATCGCGTTTTTCTCCTGAAATCGGATGATTTTTCTTGGAAATTTTGTAACTTATGTATCTTTCAAACATTGCTTCGATTCGAAATGGATGTTATTATTTATAAAAATTGTAACACGATTTCACAAGGAGTGATTTGCGGCGCATCAATCGTTTCTATGCCGTCCTGCGGTGGATAAAGAAAAATTGCACAATGGAAAAAGGAGTATCGGATATGAGAAGTTCTTCAAGACGGATTGAAGCCATCTTTGTTATTCTGGCCGTTTGGCTATTGGCTTTATGGGTGCCGGAAGCGCCCGCGGCAAACGGCAAATCGATTCTAGTTGAGGACGTGACCGGCAGAAAAGTCCAGGTGCCTCAGCCGCTGAAAAGAGCAATCTGGCTCGAAAAAGGGGAAATAATGTATGCATTGGGCGTTACCGACAGGCTGTGCGGAATCGGAACGAGCAATGACGGCAGATTCCATGCGGAGTATATGAACCTTTTCACTACTGTCCGGTTAACGAACACAAGCAACCTTGGGAACCCTTGAAACCATTGATGAAAACACGCATCTGAAAATTTTTCGATTTGAATTCCG
>NZ_SLUN01000053.1 GCF_004340685.1 Hydrogenispora ethanolica
TTTTGTGAAGAACGGATCTTTGATAAATTGCTCAGAGCTTGCGTTTCTCATGTCCCGATTACCTATGCGGATCTAACTTTATAATCATCAGCTTGCTCATTCACAAAACCAGCTCACTCATCCACAAAAAGAGCTCGCTGAACGACTGAGCAAGCTCTCTTATCCACAAAACGAGCTCGCTGAGCGACTGAATGAGCTCTTTCAGTCACCCAAAGCGATCCGTGATCCATAAAACGTTCTCTTTCAGCTCCTCAACCTGCGGACAGGTTTTTTCATAACGCTTTTATCATTTCTATATTTAACCACCGGAGTAACATACTGGCTATCTGAAGGCGGAACTTTGTAAAAAGCCTGTAACACAAGGCGATTTTATGGTTTGGGAGTTGTGATTCGGAATAAAAGGTAGTATCGTAATAAGAGATTATCTATCGCATTCTATCTGGATAAGGAGTCTTATGAGCAAAAACGTTATCTTCGTTCAAGTCGTAACGCTTTTTTTGATTATGGGAGTCGGGTTTATCGCAAGGAAACGGCGGATCATCACGCCTGTTTTAAATAAAGGCCTAACTGAACTGCTGATTCATATTACGACTCCTTTTATGGTGATTGCGGCGTTTCAATTCAGTTTTTCCCATGAGAAACTGGTCACCGCCGGGTTTGTTTTTCTGATCTCACTCACCATTCATACGGGATCATTTTTGATTTCTAAATTCATCTATTGGCGATTCCCTTTAGAGCGGCGGAAAGTCCTTAGCCTGGCTACCATTTTCACGAATTGCGGATTTATGGGATATCCGGTGGTGGGGAGTCTCTATGGCAGCCTTGGAATATTTTATACCTCCATCTATATTGTCGTCTTTCACCTGTTCATCTGGACGATCGGCGTCGGGACGTTTACAGGAAAGACCGATCTGCAGACCACCAAGAAAGCGCTGCTGAATCCGGGAATCATTGCGGTTTTCATCGGGATGTTCCTGTTTCTTTTCTCCATTCGTTTGCCGGAGCCGGTCACGGGGGCCATCCAATTGATCGGCTCCATGACAACGCCGCTGTCGATGCTGATTATCGGTTCGATGCTCGCCGATATCAAACCGGCCGATCTCTTCCGTGGTTTTGATTTGTATTATGGCGCATTCATACGCTTGTTGCTGCTGCCCCTGTTGACGGGAGGGATTTTGATGGCATTGAAGTTTAACGCCATCATCACGGGCGTCTGTGTTTTGGCGGTGGCAATGCCCGCGGCATCGCTGTTGGTGCCGTTGGCCGAGCAAAATGGCGGCGATGCCGCATTCGCCTCCCGCCTGGTCTTCCTGACGACGCTGTTATCGGTGGCGACGATACCCTTGATTATTTGGATAGTCTAACGAGTAGTACCGCATATCGCTGAAGAAGGGGCGAAATGTTGAAACATTCCCCGTAAGTTAACCTGTTGTGCTATTTAAAACGAAAAAAGGTATAAGAAATCCAGCAAAAAAGTCCGACTTATCAAATGGCTAAAAGAGATAAGGAGAGACAAGAATGCTGGATTCCAAGCAATATTGTATCAAGGAAATCGAAAATATCAAAGACCTATTTACAGTGATTTATACGGTCATTGATGATATCTACCAACAAATCGTCCCCATCGACATCAAGCATCGACGAAATAGCGGCAGTTTAAAAATGAGTGACAGTGAAATCATCACCATTCGACTCGTCGGAGAATTATTTACCATCGATTCAGAAAAAGCCTGGTTTGAATTCTGTAAGAAAAATCAGCGCGACTTATTTCCAGATTTCTGTGACCGGACGCGGTTTAATCGAACTTGTCGAAACCTTCATCGGGTCATTGAGATCATTCGCAAAGAAATCGCAAAAATTACTGGATACGTCTATCAATCATACCGAATTATCGACAGTCTGCCACTACCGGTCTGTAAGTTTGGGCGAGCCCATTTTCACAAGACTTTTCGAGGCTATGAAGCAACTTACGGGAAATGTCCTTCCAAAAAGGAAACCTATTTGGGTTATAAGCTACATTTATTGGGGTCCTTCGATGGGTTTATTACGGACTTTACCATTACTCCCGCCAATGTTGACGACCGGGCCGCAACCTGGGATTTGGTGGAGCCCTATCAAAAAATCACGATTCTCGGTGATAAGGGATATATCAGTAGCGATTTAGGTTCTGAATTGAAAGCCGAAAAAGCGATCAATCTTTTGCCGCTGCCAAAGAACCATAGTAAAATACAATGGCCCAAAGCTATCCGTCAACTGATTTTCAAGCTTCGGCGAAGAATTGAGACTTCTGGTTCTCAACTTACCAATCAACTGAACATTGAAAGAGTTTTAGCCAAATCGTATTGGGGTTTTATTTCCCGTATTCAAACCAAAATCTTAGCTCATTGTCTTTGCTATTTCATCAATATGCTTATCGGACATAGTATGCACTCAAAGATCAAACATCTTGTCTTTGGTTAACTTTATCTAGCACAACAGGTTAAGTTAGCCAGGACGGGCCACAAGTAAAAAGATCCGGGTCCGGCAGGGAACGCGGCCCCGAATCGCGAAACAATCTTCATCTTTTAAAAATTGGGTGAACCATGGCTGATTTTATCCATCTGCATGTTCATACGCAATATTCGTTGCTGGACGGCGCCGCCGAGATTGGCCAGTTATTGGCCAGGGTGCAGGCGTTGGGAATGACATCGGTTGCCATCACCGATCATGGAGTGATGTACGGTTGCCTCAAATTCTATCAACAAGCCCGTAAAATAGGGCTCAAGCCTATTTTAGGCTGTGAAGTGTATGTCGCTCCGCGCAGCCTTCATGACAAAGCACCCAAAATTGATGACAATCCGTTTCATTTGGTGCTGTTGGCTGAGACGGACCAGGGCTATCGAAACCTTTTAAAATTGGTCTCCGTGGCGAATGTTAACGGATTTTATTACAAGCCCCGGATCGACCTTGACCTGCTCCGGCGCCACGCCGAAGGGCTTATCGGGCTGTCGGCATGCCTGTCGGGGGCGGTGGCGCGTCAGATTCTTAAAAACCAATTGGACGAGGCGAAACAGACTGTCCAATTATACCAGGAGATTTTCGGTAAAGAACATTTTTTTTTAGAACTCCAATACCAGCAGTTGGCGGAGCAGCGAAATGTCAATCGGACGCTGGCTCGTTTGGGAGCGGAATGCGGGGCGCCGCTCGTCGCCACCAATGACGTCCATTATCTCACCCGCGAGGACGCTGCTGTTCATGATGTGCTGTTGTGCATCCAGACGGGGAAAACGGTTGATGACCCCAACCGGATGAAGTTTTCCACCAGCGAATTTTATCTGAAGAGTCCATCAGAAATGGCCGATCTATTTCTTGACTACCCCGAAGCGCTCGCCAACACCGTGCGGATTGCCGAACGGTGCAATGTGCAACTGGATTTAGGCAAACTGCATATGCCGCAGTATCAAATTCCGGATCAATCGGACCCCGCCGATTATCTGGAACGGCTCTGCCGGGAAGGGATCACCACGAGGGGTATCGCCTGGGATGCGCTCCGGGAAGAACGGCTCGCTTATGAGCTTGGGGTGATCAACCAGATGGGATTCCCCGGCTATTTTTTGATTGTACGCGATTTTGTACAATTTGCGAAAAAGAATGGCATCATGGTCGGCCCGGGGCGGGGATCGGCCGCCGGCAGTTTGGTTGCCTACCTGTTGGGGATCACCAATTTGGACCCCATGGAATATAACTTGCTCTTCGAACGTTTTTTAAACCCCGAGCGAATCTCCATGCCCGATATCGATATTGATTTTTGTTTCGAACGCCGGGGCGAAGTCATCAATTATGTGCGAAAGCGTTTCGGCGAGGAGCGGGTGGCCCAGATCATTACTTTCGGGACGATGGCGGCTCGGGCCGCAGTGCGTGATGTCGGACGGGCGCTGGGATTACCCTATGGCGAAGTGGACAGGGTCGCGAAGCTCATCCCGCACGAATTGGGAATTTCCATTGCCGAGGCCCGGAATGCCTCTCCCGAATTGAAGGAATTGGAGGCAAACAATCCGAAAATTGCCCGGTTGTTAGCGATCGCGGAGCGAATTGAGGGTTTTCCCCGTCACGCCTCGACCCATGCCGCCGGAGTGGTGATTGCCGGCGAACCCCTTACCGACCATCTGCCGCTCACCCGTTCGAATGAAGGGGAGATTACCACCCAATTCCCGATGGAGGATATCGAAGCAATCGGCCTTCTGAAGATGGATTTTTTGGGGCTGCGGACCTTGACCGTCCTGCGGGACGCCATCGCCTGGCTCGCTTCCAACCGGGGTCAGATCATTGATCTCGACCGGATCCCGCTGAACGATCCAGCCACGTACCGGGCGCTGTCCGACGGACATACCTTGGGAATGTTTCAGCTGGAGAGCGCCGGCATCCGGCGGCTGCTGATGCGTTTAAAACCGGAGCGGATCGCCGATTTAACCGCGTTGATGGCATTATACCGGCCGGGCCCGCTCGGCAGCGGGATGGTCGATGATTTTATCAAGGTCCGTCATGGACAGCAACGCGCCAATTATTTGCATCCATCGCTGGAGCCGATCCTGGCAGAAACGGGAGGAGTCATTCTCTATCAGGAGCAGGTGATGCAGATCGCCAGCGCTTTAGGCGGATTCACCTTGGGCCAAGCGGATCTGATCCGCCGGGCAATGGGGAAGAAAAAGCCGGAAGTCCTGGCGGCCATGGGTGAGCAGTTTGTGGCTGGAGCGATGGCGCAAGGAATCTCTCACGAAGTCGCTGTGCAGATCTTTGATCTGATGGAGTATTTTTCCGGTTACGGGTTTAATAAATCTCATTCCGCCGCCTACGCCTTGGTGGTCTATCAAACCGCCTATTTTAAAACCAATTACCCGCAGGAATACATGGCGGCCCTGTTGACCAGCGTGATTGGGAACCCCGATAAAGTTGGGTTGTATATCGAGGAATGCCGCCGGATGAAGCTACCCATTCTAGGACCGGATGTGAACGTGAGTCACCATTCTTTCCATCCGGAAGGAGCCGGGATTCGTTTCGGATTGCTCGGCATCAAAAATATCGGCGGCGGTGCGATCGATAAGATTATCGCCGAACGACGGAACGGTCCCTTTCTGTCATTATATGATTTTTGCCAGCGCGTCAGCGGCCAGTTGGTCAACAAACGGGTCATTGAGAGTCTGATACTGGCCGGAGCCTTGGAAGGCACCGGAGCAAACCGCCGGCAGATGATGGCCGGCCTCGATCGAATTCTGGAAAACACCGTGAAGCAAACGAACAAAGCGCAACTTTCGCTAATGGACTCTTTCAATGAAGACGGTTTTCAATATGATCCGGGCCTCCCGGTACTGCCGGAATTTTCGCGGCGGGAGATTTTGCAATTCGAGAAGGAGTATTTAGGGGTCTATCTATCCGGCCATCCATTGGATGAGTGGCGGGAGAAGTTTCAACAAAATGGGATCGGCGCCATTGGTGAGCTCGAAGAGGAGCCCGATGGGAAGGAAGCATTACTGGGCGGGGTGGTCACCAGTTGGCGGGCCATTGCCACCAAGTCGGGCTCAACCATGGCTGGCATCCGGTTAGAGGATTGGACCGGTGTCGTGGAAGTGATCGTATTTCCTAAGTTATATCTAGAGGTTAAGGATGGCTACCAGCCGGATCGCGTCGCACTGGTGAAAGGACGCCTGGAAAAGCAGGACGAAGGGTACAAAATTCTTGCTTCTCAACTGCGCTGGTTATCATCCCAACAAGAGTAAACCGTAGACAACGAACGATTGAGGAGGTTTTTTATTATGGAACTACGAGAAGCAGCATTGCATCTACATCGTGTGAATCGGGGCAAAATAGCCGTTGCTCCCAAGGTTCCGATTCGGGATGCGGCGGATCTCAGCTTAGCCTATTCGCCGGGAGTGGCCGAACCTTGCAAGGAGATAGCGCGCGATCCCGATTTGGTTTACGATTATACGAATCGCGGCAATATGGTGGCAGTAGTCTCCGATGGCACCGCCGTCTTGGGGTTGGGCGACATCGGTCCGCTCGCCGGGTTGCCGGTGATGGAGGGCAAGGCGGTCCTTTTCAAGCAATTCGCGGACATTGATGCAGTCCCCATCTGTTTGGCGACGAAAGAAATCCGGCAATTAGTCGAGACGGTTCGCTTGCTTGAGCCGACGTTCGGCGGGATCAATCTGGAGGATATCTCCGGACCGCGCTGTTTCGAGGTGGAGGAACAGCTGAAAGCGGCGATGAACATCCCTGTTTTCCACGATGATCAGCATGGCACGGCGGTTGTATGCTGCGCCGGGTTGCTCAACGCCTTAAAAGTGGCGGGAAAAGAACCGTCCGAGGTTCGAGTTGTGGTGAATGGAGCTGGAGCGGCGGGGATTGCCATCACCAAAATGTTGTTGCAAATCGGAATCACTCCGACTCGCTTGCGCCTCTGCGATAAGGCCGGAATTCTCAGCCCCGACGACCCCGGCATCAACCACTATCAAGCCGAGTTGGCCCGCTTAACCAATCCCACGGGCCAAAAAGGAGATTTGAGCGCGGCCTTGACCGGAGCCGATGTCTTTATCGGAGTTTCGGCCCCCAATATCGTTACCCCAACAATGGTGCAGAGCATGAATGAGCGGGCCATCATTTTTGGAATGGCCAATCCGATTCCCGAGATTATGCCGGAGTTGGCCCATGCGGTCGGAGCCTTGATCGTCGGCACGGGCCGTTCCGATCTACCCAATCAGATTAACAATCTGATCGGGTTTCCCGGGATTTTCCGCGGCGCCTTGGATGTGCGAGCCAGCACGATTAACGAGCCGATGAAAGTGGCGGCGGTCCGGGCCATTGCCGCACTCGTTCCCGAGCGGGAGCTTGACCCGACCCATATTATTCCCAACCCCTTCGATCGTCGAGTGGTTCCTGCGGTTGCCTTCGCCGTGGCCGAGGCAGCCATGGCAACCGGCGTGGCGAGAACGCCTCAAACCCGCGAAGCCTTGGAAACCGCCTGGCGGCAGCGGGGAATTCTTTAGGCCTTCAGGCTGTTTCGGCCGTTCAGATCACGACATATATCGCTTCCAACCGGCATATCTTGGTAGAGGGTGAGAGCGGAATGACAATCTTTCCAAAAATGCTGGTTCTATTATTCATGAACGTATTGGCTTTATCGTATTTGGTGTACCGCTTGACGCGGATCGGAAATTCAGTCGCAAAAGCATTTCAGATCGCCTGGAATTTCATTGTAGCCAGGAGCTCTCATGCTGAATATTCTATTGACGCCGAGATCGGCTGGGTTTCATTGCTTTCCAAAACCTGGTGGCTCATGCTCCTTTTCTATTTCGTGTTTTGGCTCGTTTTTCAGGAATGGTATTTTGGAGCTGCGCTGATATTGCTAATTGTATTCCACTGCGGTTGGTATTGGGTGGGCCACCGGAACGAACATGGCTTTGACCGGGTCTTTCATTTGAACTCCGGCTGGGGAATCATTTACAAGACGGTTGCCGCTGATTCGGAATTGAAGGCTAAATCTCTGGCAGAATTGGATTTACGCAAGAAAAACCTATTGGTTCTGGCGATCGAACGCAATCGGCAATTATCGGCCTTTCCCAAGGGGACTGAGATCTTAAATGACGGGGATCGGATGATTATCTTCGGGGACTTAAACACTTCAGAAGCTATTTTAAATTAATGCCTTGACACTGTCGGAGCGATAAGACTATAATAAATGGAAGAGATAACGGGATACAGAAATTTCCGGGGGTAATAATGGAGCAAGAGATACTTACGGAAGACATCGGCGGAGAATATGTCGGAGTCAGAGCGTTGGAAGACGGAGTCACGATTATCGGTTTGACCCGTGGCAAGGATACCCGGTTTCATCATACCGAAAAGCTCGATCGTGGCGAAGTTATGATCTTTCAATTCACTGAACATACTTCGGCCATGAAGATTCGCGGCAAAGCCGAGATCTTTACGAAGCTTGGCACGATCAAATGCGGCAAAGAATTTTTAGATTGACGAGTCAAAGTTTTTAGTTTAGATTTTTTTTAGTTTTGGTTTTAGTTGTTTTTGAGTAGAGATTAGTAGAGTTGGAATGGATGAGTATAGCGGAGACGAGCTGAGAGATCTTGGTTTTGGGAGACCAGATTCTTAGGAGTCTGGTCTTTTTATTTTTCCGAAGGAGGAGTCGAGTTGAGTCGAGAAGCATTTTTAGACAGCTTGCCATTGGTCGGTTTTCATGGCAAAAATAGCTCTTTTTGCATTGGCGATGTGGAGATCGGCGGCGGGACGCCGGTAATTATCGCCGGACCTTGTGCAGTGGAGACAGCCGAGCAGATTTTACGAGTCGCGGAGCATATCAAAAACTCCGGCGCACATGGTCTCCGGGGCGGAGTTTTTAAACCGCGCAGTTCCCCTTATAGTTTTCAAGGTTTGGGAGAGCCTGGCCTGCAGTTATTGGCGGAAGCCCGCGAGAAAACCGGGCTTTTTACCGTGGTGGAAGTAACCGCCATCGATCAGATCGGCCTGGTGGCCGAGTATGCCGATGTTTTGCAAGTTGGCGCCCGCAACATGCAGAACTTCGAGTTATTAAAGGCAGTCGGCCGTTCCGAAAAACCAGTGTTGTTGAAACGGGGTTTATCAGCCACCATTCAGGAATTGCTCCAGGCGGCGGAATACATTTTAGTAGAAGGCAATCCCCGGGTGATCCTCTGCGAACGCGGGATCCGGACGTTCGAGACGATTACCCGCAACACATTGGATATTAATGCGATCCCGCTACTGAAACAATTGACGCATCTGCCGGTTTTCGCCGATCCCAGCCATGGGACCGGTCGCAGCGATCTGGTGATTCCGGTTGCTAAAGCCGCAATCGCTGCCGGAGCTGACGGCTTGATCGTAGAAGTTCATCCCGCTCCCGACACTGCCTTATCCGATGGGAACCAATCCTTAAACCTCAATCAATTTGAACGGTTGATGGAGGAGCTCAATCCATCAATCCACCGGAGTCCGGCTCCTATCCAGCTGGATTCGGGCATGACCTTGACTCAATTTCAACAGCTGGCGGACGACGGTTATCGGTTTATTCCGGTTTACGCCGAATTACTCACCGACTCGGAGACACCAGTTACGGCTTTCGCCAAATTGACTGCCGGCGCTCCGGTGGGCCGCTTTTTACTGGAAAGCGTGGAACGCGGCGAACAACTGGGCCGGTTTTCTTTCATCGGCTGGGATCCGTTGCTACAGCTCACTGCCAACGGCAGACGGAGCGAAATCCTCGATTCCGCTAATTCGCACCAGGCCATGGACTCCGATCCATTGCAAGAGCTATCCGCCGCGCTTTCCGAGCTTAAGGTGGCGCCTTTGGACGTCCCTTACCCGTTCTATGGGGGAGCGGTGGGCTATATTGGTTATGACTATGTCCGGCTGTTGGAACCGATCCCCGAGCATCACGAAGCAATCGCCGAAGTTCCGGACCTTCGCTGGATGGTTCCACGCTGCATGGCCTGTTTTGATCACGTGCTCCACAAAATTGTCCTGATCGAGCTAGTCGAACCGGCGGCGCACTCGACGATCGAAGCTGCGTATCAAAAGGGAATGGCGGACCTCAGCCGCTTCGGCGAACGTTTGAAAAACCAGCTTGAACTGCCTCCATTAGTCAACCGGCATCCTCAAGCTTCAGAGCCGGAACGGAACTTTCTGTTAAGCAAGGCCGAGTATGAAGCGCGGGTGGAAAAAATCAAGGAATACATCCGGGCCGGTGATGCCTTTCAGGTAGTGTTATCCCAGCGGATCGAGCAAGAGTGCCATGGCGATCCATTCATGTTCTACCGGGTGCTCCGGACGATCAATCCATCGCCTTACTTATTCTATTTGGATTTCGGAGAGTTTCAACTGGCCGGCTCGTCACCCGAAGTCATGGTCCAGTCGACCGGAGCCCAGGTTCTTTTGAAGCCGATCGCCGGTACCCGGCCGCGAGGCGCAACCGCTGCTCAGGATGAACAACTCAAAAAGGAGTTGCTGAATGACCGGAAAGAGCGAGCTGAACATGTGATGCTGGTGGACCTGGGCCGGAACGATCTGGGCCGGGTTTGCCGATTCGGCTCAGTGGCCGTCACTGATTTAATGAGTGTCGAGAACTATTCGCACGTCATGCACATTGTCTCGACCATTCGGGGCGAATTGCTGCCGGATATGACCGCTACCGATTTGCTACGGGCAGTCTTCCCCGCGGGCACGCTCTCCGGGGCGCCGAAGATTCGCGCCATGCAGATCATCGAAGAATTGGAACCGGTGCGCCGCGGATTTTATGGCGGAGCCGTCGGCTACTTGGGTTTCAACGGGAATCTGGATACCTGTATTACGATCCGGACCGTGCTTTTTAAAGATAAGAAAGCCGTTCTTCAGGTGGGCGCCGGGATTGTGGCGGATTCGGTACCAGAGCGGGAGTATGAAGAGACAATGAATAAAGCCGGCGCCGTTCTGGCGGCCCTGGCCCGGCTAGGAGGATGAAAAATGCTGGCCATCATCGATAATTACGATTCATTCACCTACAATCTGGTGCAATACTTTGGTGAAATGGGCGTGGCGATTCGAGTGTTCCGGAATGACCGGATTACCTTGAATGAATTGGCTGCGATTCAGCCGGAACGGCTGGTCATTTCGCCCGGTCCGTGCACCCCCAAGGAGAGCGGGATTTCCATGGCCGCCATCAGGCATTTTTCGGGGAAGATACCGATCCTCGGCGTCTGCCTGGGGCATCAATGCATTGGAGAGGTTTTTGGCGGCAAAGTCATCCGAGCCCCTGAACCGGTGCACGGCAAAGAAAGTCTGATTCATCATAACGGGCAGGAGCTGTTCGAGGGCATGCCACAACCATTCGCCGCGGTGCGCTACCATTCCTTGGTCGTGGAGCGCTCCTCGTTCCCGGCCGTGCTGGAGATCACCGCCAGCGAGCCGGGCGGTTTGGTGATGGCGTTACGCCACCGGAGCCATCCCACCTATGGGTTGCAATTTCATCCGGAATCAGTTTTTACCGAATCGGGCAAGCAACTGTTGGTCAATTTTCTGAAGGTTCCGGTGCCCGCCATTTCGGCGTAGTGAACGAAATACCTCAAAAATCAGTCAAGAGGAGCTGAGTCGAGTGTTGAAAGAGAGTTTGGCCAAGATTATTCGCGGAGAGGACCTGAGCGAGGAAGAGATGATCCGCGCGACTGCCGCCATCATGGAAGGCGAGGCCTCCCCGGCCCAGATCGGGGGATTTCTGACCGGGTTGCGGCTCAAGGGAGAGACGGTGGATGAGATCACCGGCGCCGCCAGGGTGATGCGGCAAAAGGCTTTGAAAGTCCATTACCAGGCGCCGGTGGTGATCGATACTTGCGGGACCGGTGGTGACAGCGCCAATACTTTTAATATCTCCACCACGGTGGCATTTATCGTCGCCGCAGCCGGCATCCCCGTCGCCAAACACGGCAATCGGGCGGTTTCCAGCCGCTGCGGCAGCGCCGATCTATTGGAAGCATTGGGCGTGAAGGTGGATTTGACTCCGGAACGGGTGGAGCATTGTCTGCAGGAGGTTGGGATGGGTTTTTTATTTGCGCCCGTCTTCCATCTGGCGATGAAACATGCAATCGGTCCCCGCCGGGAACTGGGGTTCCGCACCATCTTTAATCTGTTGGGCCCGCTGACCAATCCGGCCGGCGCCAATTGCCAACTGATCGGAGTCTATCAAGCGGAATTGACCGAACCAATGGCCGAAGTATTGCGGCGGTTGGGGGTCGCCCGGGCGATGGTAGTCCATGGCGCGGGGGGGCTCGATGAATTATCGTTGGCTGGCGTGAATCACGCCAGTCTGTTGCAAGACGGTCAGATTACCAGCTTCGCCTTTCGAGCCGGGGAGCTGGGGCTGGAAGAAGCGCCCAATGAAACCTTGCACGGAGACGATCCGCGCGCCAATGCCCGGATCACCGAAGCCATTCTGAGGGGAGAAGAGAACGGGCCGCGCTTGGCGGTGGTTCTGTTAAACGCCGGCGCCGCTCTATGGGTGGCCGGAGCCGCCGCTGATCTTCCCGGTGGGATAACGCTGTCCCGGAAGCTGCTCGAGGAGGGTTCCCCCTATGCCAAACTGGAACAACTCAGGAAGATAGCGGTTTAAAGGAGAAACCCATGTATCTGGAACGGATCGTAAACCATAAGCGAAAAGAAGTCCTGGCTCGCCAAGAAGAAGTGCCACTATCGGAATTAATCGCTCTGATATCGGATTTACCGGAGACGGATGCGGCGCGGGATTTCAAGTCTGCGCTCAAGCGGCAAGAGATGGCGTTGATTGCCGAACTGAAGAAAGCCTCGCCGTCCAAAGGACTTTTACGTGCCGATTTCGATCCGGGGCAACTGGCGGCGGCTTACGAACAAGCCGGCGCTGCCGCGCTATCGGTTTTAACGGATGAGACATTCTTTCAAGGATCCTTACAAAACCTGCGGATCGCTAAAAAGGAAACCCGTCATGTTCCGTTGCTGCGGAAAGATTTTGTCGTCGACCCTTATCAATTGTACGAGGCCAAACTCTATGGCGCCGACGCGGTGCTGCTGATCGTGGCGGTTCTGGGCGAAGAGGCGTTGTCCCGGTTCATTACCGCCGCTCAGGACCTGGGCTTGACTCCCTTGGTGGAAGTGCACGGTCTTCGGGAGGTCGAGGCGGCGTTGCAAGCCGGGGCCGAGGTCATCGGGATCAACAATCGCGACCTGAGCACCTTTCAGGTGAATCTGGAGACTACGTTGGAGCTAGTCCGGAAGATTCCGGCGGATGTCATCACTGTTTCGGAGAGCGGGATCCGTACCCGGGATGACTTGAGCCGGTTGGAAGAGGCCGGAGTCGCAGCGGTGTTGGTGGGCGAAACCCTGGTAACGGCCGCCGATCCCGGCCTGAAACTGCGGCAGCTATTGGGGGTGGCCTAATTGCTGCCGGTGAAAATTTGCGGAATTACCCGCCTCGAGGACGCGCTCGCCTGTACCCGTCACGGTGCGGCCGCGCTGGGGTTCGTATTTGCGCCATCGTCCCGGCAAGTCTCCGTCCCCCAGGCGGCGGCCATCACCCGGCAGCTTCCGCCGTTCGTGATCCGGGTCGGGGTTTTCGTCAATGAAGATCCGGACCGAATCCGGGAGATCATGCGTGATTGCCGGCTCGATCTCGCGCAGCTACACGGGGAAGAGACGGTGGCGGACGCCGCAAGACTGGACGGCCGGGCCATTAAAGCCTTTAAGGCCGGGAGGGATCAACCCGCTCCCCCGTGGCGGGAGGCCAATATCCGGGCGGTATTGGTGGACGCCTACCGGCCGGGCGTGGAGGGAGGAACAGGGTGCACTTTCGATTGGAAGCTTTTCGAAGCGTTCCGCGGCCTGGGGCACCCGCTGATCCTGGCCGGCGGACTGGATGCCGGGAATATTGCGTCCGCGGCGCGACAGGCGCGGCCGGACGCGGTCGATTTATCCAGCGGCGTGGAGGCCAGGCCCGGCATCAAGGATCCGCTGAAGATTCGCCAATTGTTGGAGCAGACCCGGTCTTTATGACCCACGATATATGCCATTACTTTATACGAAACAAGCAAGGAGTTGAGGATCATGACCGAAAATCGCCCGGGCTATTACGGCCGGTTCGGCGGCAGATATGTGCCGGAGACCTTGATGGCGGCATTGGATGAGTTGGATGCCGCTTACCGGCGCTACGCCACAGATCCCGAATTCACGGCGGAGTTGGATGACTTGTTTCATCATTACTCCGGCCGGCCGACGCCCTTATATTTCGCGGAGCGGTTCAGCCGGGAGTTAGGCAAGGGACGGATTTATCTCAAAAGAGAAGATCTGAATCATACCGGCGCCCATAAGATCAACAATGCCCTCGGCCAGATTTTGCTGGCGAAGCGCATGGGCAAAAAGCGGATTATCGCCGAGACCGGCGCCGGCCAACATGGGGTAGCCGCCGCCACGGTCGCGGCAAAGTTCGGATTGAGCTGCACGGTCTATATGGGTGAAGTCGATATTGCCCGCCAGTCATTGAATGTTTTCCGGATGCGCCTGTTGGGGGCGGAAGTGGTTCCGGTCCGTTCGGGCAGCCGCACCTTGAAGGATGCGACCAATGAAGCGATGCGGGACTGGGTGGCCACGGTGGACGACAGTTATTATCTGATCGGTTCGGTGGTCGGCCCTCATCCCTATCCGATGATGGTCCGGAACTTCCAGGCCGTCATCGGCCGCGAAACCCGGGCGCAACTGATGCAGGCCGCCGACAAACTCCCCGATTATGTGGTCGCTTGCGTCGGCGGCGGCAGCAATTCGATGGGGATCTTTCACGAATTCGTCGCCGAACCCGCGGTGCAACTGGTGGGCGTGGAGGCCGCCGGCGAAGGCTTGGAGACGGAGCATCACGCCGCGACCCTGAGCAAGGGAGAGCCGGGCGTCTTGCACGGCGCATTGAGCTACCTGTTGTCCGACTCCGACGGCCAAGTGCTGGAGGCTTATTCCATCTCGGCCGGGCTGGACTATCCGGGAGTCGGCCCGGAACACAGCTTTCTTAAGGACAGCGGCCGGGTGAACTATCAGGCGGTGACCGATGGGGAAGCGCTCGCCGCCTTCGATTATCTGACTAAAACCGAGGGAATCATTCCGGCCCTGGAAAGCTCGCATGCCGTGGCCATGGGGATGAAGCTGGCGCCGACGTTAACGGAGGGCCAGATCATGGTGATTAATCTTTCGGGACGGGGCGACAAGGATATTCATACCGTCGCCCAAAGCATGGGGGTGGTTTTATGAATCAGGTAGCGGCCCGGTATGAATCATTACGGCGCGACCGGCGGAAGGCGCTGATTCCCTATCTGATGGGCGGCGATCCCGGTCTACGGGAGACGGCCGATTTGTTGACGGTCTTGAGCGAAGCGGGGGCGGATCTGATCGAGGTCGGCGTGCCGTTCTCCGATCCGGTGGCCGATGGCCCGATCATTCAGGCTGCCGGCCAGCGGGCCTTGAATAACGGCTGTACCGTCGCCAAGCTGCTGGCAACCCTGAAAGAAGTGCTTCCGGGCCTGGGAACGCCGGTGATCCTGATGGCCTATTACAATACCCTTTACCACCGGGGCATCGAGCGTTTCATGGCGGAAGCCCGGGAGAGCGGAGTCGCGGGACTCATCATCCCCGATCTGCCGCCCGAGGAAGCGGGAGATCTGCGCCATTATGCGTCGGAATATGAGATCGGCCTCAACTTCTTGGTGGCTCCCACCAGCCCCGCGGAACGCATCCGCCAGGCGGCCGAGGCTTCCACGGGCTTTCTCTACGCGGTATCCCTCAAGGGAGTTACCGGGGTCCGCAACCAATTGCCGGCGGGGATCCCGGATTTCATCGCCCGGATCAAGACGCAGACTTCGAAACCGGTGGGTGTCGGCTTCGGCATCTCCACTCTGGAGCAAGCCCGTTCCATCGGCCAGCTGGCCGATGGGGTGATTGTGGGCAGCGCGATCGTTCAGGCCATCGCCGAGGATTCCAGTTTTCAAAAGGTGACCGCGGCGGTGCGAAACCTCAAAGAAGGTTTGGCGGGATAACCGAAGCAATTTCTCGCAAAAACCTTGTTTTTATAATTTTATTGCAAAAGCTGAATATCAATCATTCAAATTGCATTTGCAACCCGTCAAATTGAACTGGCGGGCCGGCAAATGCAATTTTCATGTCTGCAATTTCAATTTGTCACCTGACAATTTCGATTTGGAGGATCGATTTTGGGATTTTAATGGTTGCAAATTCATTTTAGAAGCATTCCAAGACAATTTGTCAGTCCCCGAATTCAATTTGCGGGTCGGCGATTCCATTTTGCAAGGTTTCATGATTCATTGATCATGCCGGAAGAGCCATTCAGCAGCTGTAAAATCCTAAGAATTTGTACCAGTTGTCAATGGGAGCCCTGAAAATTCCGCCAAACTGCAGATAATCGGCGACAGCGCCCTTTTTTGATTGAAGAATCATATTTGCTCCAAGAATTGGCATACTATGAAAAAAAGGGTTGTCTGTGAAAAGGGGGATCGCAATGTCTGAAAATAGCGAGTTGGAAACAAAAGCGAGACTGTTTGATAAGGACCGTTATTGGAGCGGCGTTTTTACCGGGGTGTTTATCGGCTGCTTTATCATTACCGCTTTGCTGGTGTTCGCAGTACGAATCCGCGGCCTGACGGTGGCGCTCGATCCGGAGAAACTGGCCGGCGCCGCGCAGGTCAGAGTGGCCGCCGAAGCCAAAAGAAGTTTGCCTCAGGTTCTGGAAGGAATCAAACAGGAATTGCCCGCGCAGATCAATGCCAATCTGAGCGGCCTGGACGAATTGAATATCAGCATCGGCAAGACCCAAGTCAAACTGCCGGAAGAGGCCGTCTCCGCCATCAAAACCGAATTTAACCGGATTATCGAGGAGGCGGTCATCAATACGTTGAATCATTACGATACCCGCCCCTACGAAGCGAAGCTGGGGAAGAACACCTATGAGATGTTCGATACCATGCTCCGGCAAGAGGTGATTGGCAAAACGTATGTGCTGAGAGCGGCTCAATGGTTTTCACTGCCTATCAAAATTGTGGGGAGCTCAAAAGCCCCGTCTATATGAGCTAAAAATGCGTTTATTGCGACCGGCGTTCGACCGGTTCCGCCGGTTTATGCCGTTGGCGCACCGCTTTATCCGCTTTTTGAATTCGGCGGGTTGTTTCCGGGAAAACGGAATGCAGTCGCCGAATTCAGTTCTTTACGAAGCTTTGGAATATGGAATATATCCGAAGCTCTTCTGTCCTATCCAGTGGTTCCAGCGATTGTAGGGACCCGCCCGGGATGATGCAACCCGCCGGTGGACAAAATGCGGTTTGCCCAGAACTTTCTGCCGTGCTACCCTTGACTATCAGTTTTGATTGTGTTAACGTTTTTTCAAGATGAACCCAACTGGAGGTCAATTTGATACAGGTCATTCCGATTATGGCCGAACCAGGACCTTTATACCTGCCCGTATTGGCGCGCGGCCTCTCCGATTTGGCGGCTTTACGTTTCAATTCGGTGGAGATCGAAGCCCAAGTCAATATTTATCTGGAGCAAAAAGAGCCGCAAACACTATTGGAGCTGCCATTGCTCCCCGAGCCTGTCTGGAATGGGGAGGAGTTATGGCTGGCCGGAGTCTTAAAGGCGGAAGAAGAGCTTTCATTAGCTCTGGTTCTTTTTGATCCACGGTGCGAACAAGCGCTTTATCATATTTCTTTTCAAGTCCCCGAGTCGCAATTCCTTTCCGAATGGGAGAAACAGATGGCCGGATTGTTAACTCTGCTGAAAGGGGAGCCCCTGAAGGAAAGCCAGCGGATGTACACCGAATCGCTCGAAGCCTTTTTGGCGTTTCGCAAGGGATTGGAGAGTCTTTCCCAAGCCAAGGATGAGCGAACGCGCAATGAGGGCCTGGAGAGTCTTTTGAATGCCGTGGCCTATGATCCGGAATTTATCGAGGCTGCGGACATTCTTGTGCTTTTTCTGGTCCAAAACGGGATTGCTCACAATTTTGAGCATTCCGTTGAGGTCCTGGAGCGGTTGCGCCAGATCGTCAATTCCCACCCGCGTATCCCCCTGGTCCTAGCCGAAGTATACTTGCAATGGGGAAAAACGGAAAAAGCAACTCAAGTCCTGGAAGAGCTTACCGATTCTTTTCCGGATTTCAGTGACGGTTGGATCCGCCGGGCTTTGCTGTATCACAGCGAGCAAAGGCTGGATGAGGCGTTGGTGGCATTGCAAAATGTGCTGACGGTCGAACCCGAAAATTTGACCGCCCATGATCTGATGGGCGCTGTTTATGCCGGCAAAGGCCAGCCGGAGCAGGCTGAAGCCGTCTGGGAGAAAGCCCTGACCCTCGATCCGTCGCGGGTGAACATCCTCACTAACCTGGCGTTGCTGGCCGAAGAGAAAGAAAATTCGGCGCAGGCGGAGAGTTTTTATAAACAGGCATTGCAGACCGGAGTCGAGTGGTGGGGGACATTCCATTATTATGGGACATTCTGCCTGCGGCAGAAGCGGTTTGAAGAAGCTGTGTCCTTACTGGAGCAGGCGGTAAAATTAAACCCGACTAACACCCTATCCTATCAGAATCTGGCCTTTGCGCAGCTGCAATTGGAACGGTACAAGGAAGCTCAGGAATCTTTGTTGCGCTTGTTGCAATTGGCGTCCGACAATTATACTCGCCGTCAGACCTTGCAACTCTTGAATCAACTGAACGATGAGGGAATTAAGATTGAGATTCAGATCAGAAAACTGGAGCGGGATTGGGAGAACGGGAAACGGTGGCCGGTGGCCGGAGGATTGTTGAAGCTGTTTTACCGAGCCCGGCAACACTGGTTTTATTGGTACTTGACGGGCCGGATCGTCACCGAGGTCGGACTACCGGGTTTGGCCATGGCCTGTTATCACCAGGGGCTCCGTTACGACCCGGGTTTTCCGCTCTTTAAAAAACTCGGTTTGTATTATTGGCAGAAGGAATCCCTCCGAAAGGCGCTGCCTTTTTTACGCCAGGCGTATCAGCTCCATCAAAGCGACGTGGAGATCTCCAAAGCGTATCTGCAAACTTTGATGAAACTGGGTGAGGTTGAGGAGTTGCAAGCGAACTTCCAAAGCTTGGCGGCTACTCCACTCAATCAGACGACGCTGTGAGGGGTGGTCCCGGCCCCGCGTTTGCGGTTTTCGGAAAATCGGACAACAACCGTTCGGCCTTTAATAAACTTACGGGATTGGGAGGATGCACCATGAATTGGCTCTGGATCGTGTTGGGTATTTTGATTGCCTTGATCGTGCTGAAAATTTTCTTGAAAACCTTGAAGGTTTTCGTAATCTTCGCGTTACTCGCTGTGCTGGCAATCGCCTACTGGCTGATGCAACATGGCGGAACTTTGATGAAAGGTTAATCCACTGGGTTGACCGGGAGGTGTTCATGAGCCGGTCCCGCAATGAAACTCCGGGAGAAACCGTACAAGCCGTCAATAGAGCGCTCGCATTGTTGGAGATTCTTTCGACGGAAGGGGATTCGATCGCCCTTTCAAAGTTGGCGAAAGAGGCCAATCTCAAATTGACCACGGCCCACCGCTTGATCAATACGTTGATGTATAAGGGCTTTGTCCAGCAAGATCCGGTAACGTTGAAGTATCGGCTAGGATTGAAGGCGTTCGAGATCGGCATCGCCGCGATGAGTGCGATGGATCTGACGGCGGTGGCGCGGCCGTTTTTGAAAGAGTTGGCGGCCCAGACCACCGAAACCACCAACTTAGCCATTTTGGACGGGCATGAAGTCGTCTACGTGGATCAGATTGAATCGACCAACATGGTCATTGTGAAGATGTTCGCGCGGATCGGCAACCGGGGGCCCGCCTATTGCACGGGCACGGGCAAGGTGTTGTTGGCCGATCTTAGCGAAGAAGAACTACGCCGGCGTTTTGCCGCTGTCGATTTTATCCGCTTCACTCCCCAGACGATTATTTCCATTGATGAACTGAGCGCCACTTTGAAAAAGATCCGTCGCGACGGATACGCCCTGGACTTTTCGGAACGCGACGAAGGGGTCACCTGTGTGGCCGCTCCCATCAAGAATTATGAGAACCGGGTGCTCGCGGCGATCAGTGTCTCCGGTCCGCTGCATCGGATGGGTGATGAGAGGATTCGCAGCGAAATTCTTCCTTGCGTACTGGACGCGGCTCGGAATATCTCGGAGCGCTTGGGTTATCACTACCCTGTCTCCGGATCCCCGGCCGCGCATGGTTGAACTTCCACTGCGCAAAAAGCGCCGTCCGGGACGAAGAATATTATATTACTTGTCAAGTTATCATAAATGTGGTAAACTAAATAAGAAAGTTTTGGAAGAGTGGGAGAAACCCCACTCTTTCGTTTGTTAACCGGAAAGGAGACTTCATTTGCCTAAAGAACGGATCGATGCGATTGTGGAAGGTCTGGGCGCTCCTTTGGCGGAACGGTTGGGGTATGAATTGGTTGAGGTTGAATACCATAAAGAAGGACCTGACTGGGTGCTACGATGCACTATCGATAAGGATCAGGGAATTACCACCGATGATTGCCAACGTTTCAGCGAGGAGCTTGGGCAGGTTCTTGATCAGGAGGATCCGATACCTGGAAGTTATTTGCTGGAAGTTTCTTCTCCCGGTCTGGAGCGGCCGTTAAAACGGGATCGCGATTTTCAACGCTTCACGGGTCATAAAATCGAACTGAAACTGCTAAAACCCATCGAAAACCGGAAAGTTTTCACCGGGGAACTTTTGGGAATCGCGGCAAGAGACGACGTACAATTTGTCATCATCAAAATCAGCGATCAGCAAACCATGGAGATTCCGCGCGAGAGCATTGCCAAGGCTCATCTTGTCCCGGAACTCTTTGGAAATGAAGGGGGTAGAAAGAAGCGATGAATCACGAGTTTTTGGATGCTCTGGAACAGATCGAAAAAGAGAAGGGAATCAGCAAGGAAATTTTGTTGGATGCCATTGAGACTGCTTTAGCGTCGGCGTATAAGCGGGATCAAAAAGTCGCTCAGAGCATTGAGGTCCGGGTTGATCCGGAGACCGGGGCATTCCATGTTTATACCCACAAGACCGTCGTTGAAGAGGTCGAAGACGATAAGAACGAGATCGATCTGGCCGAAGCCCAGAAGATTAACCCCATCTACGAGCTTGGCGATTTGGTAGAGTTCGAAATTTTTCCGAAAGAGTTCGGCCGGATTGCCGCCCAAACCGCGAAACAAGTCGTGGTGCAACGGATTCGCGAGGCCGAACGGAGCATTATTTACGATGAATTTGTGAACCGGGTCGGCGACCTTATCACCGGAGTGGTGCAACGGTTTGAACAACGGAATCTCTTTGTCGATCTGGGCCGGATCGAGGGTATACTGCCCAGCAACGAACAAATGCCGACCGAACATTACGAACCGGGAACCCGCCTCAAAACCTTTGTGGTGGAGGTCAAAAAAACCACCAAAGGGCCACAGGTACTGCTTTCTCGCACCCGCCCCGGCTTGCTGAAACGCCTGTTTGAACTGGAGGTTCCGGAGATTCAGGACGGTATCGTGGAGATAAAGTCGGTCTCCCGTGAGCCGGGGTTCCGTTCGAAGATCGCGGTTTACAGCCGCGACCACCAGATCGATCCGGTCGGTGCTTGCGTGGGCAATCGCGGCATCCGGGTCCAAATGATTGTCCGTGAGCTGAAAGGCGAAAAAATCGATATCATTCCTTGGAGTTCCGATCCCATTGAGTTTATCATTAACGCTTTGAGCCCGGCCAAAGTGAGCGATGTGAAGATACTCCCTTCCAAAAAGACGGCGATTGTAATCGTCCCTGATTTCCAATTGTCGTTGGCCATCGGCAAAGAGGGTCAAAATGCTCGTTTAGCCGCAAAATTGACGGGCTGGAAGATCGACATCAAGAGCGAGACTCAAGCCGCCGAACAGTCGGAATTGATTGACAAGTTGGTCTGCGAAGAACTTGGCTTTAAGGAACCCGTAACGGAACAAGTTAGCGCTCAACCCCCGGCTGCAGTCGAACCGGAACCAGAGGAAAACGTCGCAGAAGTTGTCGGCCAGGAAGAAATGACGGAAGTCCAGCAGGATGAGGCATCCGCCCCCAATTTGGATGCGGAAGAAGCGGAGCTGGAGCCGGAGCCCGGATATGTTGAGGAACCGGTTTTTGTAAGCCCTGCAGACGAGGAAGAAGAGACTGTAGTCAAGAAGAAAGCCAAAAAGAGTAAGGCTGCTCCGAAACATCTAGCCAGGGTGGAATTGGACGATGAACCGATCTCCTTGGATGACGGGTACTTTTTCTCCGATGTTTTAGGAGATCGGCAATCCAAAAAAGAGGAAAAGGCGCTTCCGGAAGAGACGCCTGCGATACCTGTCAATTCCGAAAATGAAGGACCCGGATTTACCATCGGGCTATTACTGGGAGAGGAGTTAAAAAAGCCCGCGAAAGAAAAGGGTGCCAAAAAGGGGGATAAATAATGAAGGTAAAGAAAGTTCCCCAACGAACCTGTCTGGGCTGCAAGACGATTCGTCCCAAAAAGGAATTGATCCGGGTGGTTCGAACTCCCGAAGGAGAGGTTGTACTGGATCTGACCGGTAAAAAATCCGGGCGTGGCGCTTATACCTGCCCCAAATTGGAATGCCTGGAACTTACGTTTAAAGGTTCCTTGCTCGAACGGGCTTTGGAAACTGAGATAACTGCTGAAATCAAAGAGAATTTGCGTTCTGAGATTGTGAAGTTGCTTCGATGACTAAAGTTGAAACATTGTTAGGCTTCGCAGCCAAAGCCGGCCGTTTGATTACCGGTACCGCCGCCGTGGAAACTGCGATTCGGAAGAATCGGGTGAAGATCGTAATCTGTGCCGGCGATCTTTCAGCTAAGACATTGAAGAATTTTCAATATTTATGCGACCAGCGTTCGATTCCTTTCTATACGTTCGGAACGGTTTCGGAAATCGGTCGTTGGATAGGAATTCCCGGCCGTGGAATTATCGGGATTCATTCTCCTGATTTTGCAAAAAGTATCGGTTCTTTATTAAATGATGGAGGTGACGAGCCATAAATAAGGTACGAGTTCATGAATTAAGCAAAGAATTAGGAATATCCATAAAGGATTTAATGGCCTACCTAAATGGATTAGGGGCTAACGTCCGCAATCACATGAGCACGATTGAAGATAAATTCGTCGATGAGGCAAGGCAGGCATTTCCCGCGGCTCAAAAACAGCCACGCATCGCCAATTCCAATCGGCCTTTGACGGCTGAAGAAGTCAAAAGGGAGCTTTTTCAGACTAAACCGTCCGCTAAGGAGCAGGGATCTCCGGTGAAACAACCAGCGGCTACTGTTGCTCCCAGACCAGCTCAAACAGCGATCAATGACCGTCCTAATCCGGTCAGAACGGGTATGCCCGGTATGGCGCAAGCGAAACCCGAGATCCCCAAAACAGCCAATAACGCACAGCCAGCTCAGAATCAGCAACGTCCGCAACCGCCGAGCCAGCCGGCCAAGAGCCAAGTAACGCAACCGAACGTGCCACATTCCAATGCGCCGCGCTCCAATAATACTCCGTATAATAATCAAGCGCGTCCGAGTGCGCCGCAGGCCCATTCCCAAGGTCAAACAGGGCGGGAGAACCAACGACCGGCGGAATCCGGAGCGAACAAGGCTGGAATGCGCGAGTCCGACCGCCGGCCCGAAAATAAACGCCCGATCCAACAGGATGCCGATCGCAGAGGAGAACGCGGACCCAATCAAAATATGCCCAGAACCGCGGCGGCAGTCAACAACAACCGGCAGGGCGCGCCTCGCGATCAGAGGTATCAAGGCCAGAATCAAGGCAGGCCCGCGCCAAACAATCAAAACCGGCCCGAAGCCAGAACACAGGATGGAAATCGAAATCAAACCCGGCCGGGCGGTAAACCCGGTTTGAGCAATCAACGGCAGAACCAGGGTGCTCCGCACTCTCAGAACCAACAAAACAATCGTCGGCCGGCGCAACAAGGAGGCCGTTTTGATAGGCGGAATGCATCCGGGCAACAACAATCGCGAGGCCCTGTAGGAGGACGTTTCGGCAAACCGACTAAGCCGGAAGGTCCAGCCACGACTGTTAAATCAGTTCAACTTCCGAGCCAGATGACGGTGAAGGACTTCTCGCAACTGATCGAAGTATCCGCCAGCGATGTCATCAAGAAGTTGATGGGCTTAGGCGTGATGGCGACGATCAACCAGGAAATCGACATGGATACCATGACCCTGATCGCGGTCGAGTATGGTATTTCGGCTACCGCCGCCCAAACGGAAGAAGAAAAGCTGCAAATCGAAGAGATTGAGGATGATCCGGCCACACTTGTTACCCGTCCGCCGGTGGTTACTATCATGGGGCATGTCGATCATGGGAAAACCTCATTGTTGGATGCGATCCGTCAGACGAATGTCACCGCGCAGGAAGCGGGCGGCATCACCCAGCACATTGGGGCATACCAAGTTGAGCTCAATGACCGGAAAATCACCTTTTTGGACACTCCCGGCCACGCAGCCTTTACTGCGATGCGGGCCAGAGGAGCTCAAGTAACGGATATTGCCATTTTGGTAGTGGCTGCTGATGATGGCGTCATGCCGCAGACAGTGGAAGCGATCAATCACGCCAAGGATGCCAATGTCTCCATTATTATCGCCATCAATAAGATGGATAAACCGGGGGCAAACCCCGATCGCATCAAGCAAGATCTGACCGAATACGGGCTAGTGGCCGAGGAGTGGGGCGGCGATACCATTTTTGTCCCGGTGTCCGCCAAAAAACGTACCGGGATCGAACAATTATTGGAGATGATTTTGCTCGTAGCCGATGTCAAAGATTATCGCGCCAACCCTAATCGGGCTGCCAAAGGGACCATTGTTGAAGCTCAACTGGATAAGGGTCGCGGACCTGTGGCTACAGTTCTGGTTCAAACCGGAACCCTTCAAGTCGGGGACTCGATTATTGCCGGCGCGGCCGCCGGAAAAGTTAGAGTACTCAATAATGACAAGGGAAAACGGGTCAAAAAAGCGGGACCGTCTACCCCGGTGGAAGTAATCGGTTTTACCGAAGTGCCGGAAGCTGGCGATATTGTCCAGGTTGTCTCCGAGGAGCGTCTGGCGCGGGAACTGGCGGATAAACGCATGCAATTTAAACGCGAGGCCGAGCTGAAAAAGAATCAGAAGATTACGCTCGACGATCTCTTCTCAAAAATTAAAGAAGGAGAGATTAAGGAGCTAAAAATCATTATTAAAGCCGATGTTCAAGGCTCAGTGGAAGCGATTCGCCAGTCTTTGGAACGGCTGTCCAATGACGAAGTCCGGGTCAAGGTGATTCACGGCGGTGTGGGAGCCATCGGTGAAGGTGACGTGATGTTCGCCTCGGCTTCCAATGCGATCATTGTCGGGTTCAACGTCCGTCCCGATCCGTCCGCAAAGCGGATTGCCGAAAAAGATGGCGTGGATATCCGGCTGTACCGGATCATTTATAATATTATTGAGGATGTTCAAAAAGCTTTGGAGGGCATGCTAGCCCCCGAGTATCAAGAAATTATCAACGGTCGGGCGGAAGTCCGGGCGGTTTATAAAGTTCCCAAAGTCGGTAATATTGCCGGAAGTTATGTTCTGGAAGGAAAAATTTCCCGGAACAGCGACATTCGTTTAATTCGCGATAACATCGTCATTCATGAAGGAAAAATTGAATCGTTAAAACGCTTTAAAGATGATGCCCGTGAAGTTCTGGAAGGATTTGAATGCGGTATTGGTATCGAAAAGTTCAATGATATCAAAGAAGGCGATATTATCGAGGCTTTTGCGATGGAAGAGATCAAACGTTCCGCAAAATCATAGGATCCTCTTGCCAATTGAAGTTTTTTTACCAATTAGGGAGGGGTTTGTAAATGGCAGAGCACCGAGCGGAAAGGATTAGTGAGCTAATCAAAGAGGAGTTTGGCAGTATTCTGCGGAAGGATCTGAAAGATCCGCGAATTGGCTTTGTTAGTGTCACCGCGGTGGAAGTTTCGAATGATTATAGCCATGTGAAAATCTTTGTCAGTATTCTCGGCGATGAAACTTCTAAACGCTCAGCCATGGAGGGATTGGAAAGCGCCAAGGGATTTATCCGGACCGAGCTGGGAAAACGGATCCGGTTACGGCACACTCCCGAAGTCCATATCATTGCGGATGACTCAATTGAGCGGGGCTCGCGCATCATTGAATTGATCGAGGAACTCAAAAGGTCCGAAAAAGGGGAGAAACCTTCTTGACCAACCTATTTGAAGATTTTTTCACGATGGTGCGACAGAAAGAACGTTTCGTGGTCGTTTGCCATGTTCATCCGGACGGCGATGCGATCGGTTCTTTGCTGGCGGTAGGGTTGACCCTTCGTAAACTTGGAAAATCAGTAAACATGATCTGTTCCGATGGTATCCCACCCGTTTACGGTTTCCTGGAAGGTACGAACCTTATCGGGCGTGAAATTGGCAACTTCGATCCTGAAGTGATTATTTGTGTTGACTGCGCTGAAAAAGAAAGGGTGGCCGTAGCGGATTCTCTTTGGGAGTCTTCAGCGTTCGTCATCAATATCGACCATCATGTCACCAATTCCGGATTCGGCGGCTTAAACATTGTAGACCCTGAAGCCGCCGCTACCGGAGAAATTGTTTTTAAAATTTTAACTGCTGGCCCTTTTCAAATGGATAAGGCGATTGCATCGGCTGTTTATACCGCAATCGCCACGGATACTGGATTTTTTCGATATTCCAGCACCTCGGCCTTTACTTTGGAATCCGCTTCACTGTTGGTCAAAGACTATCAGGTTGAACCGGCCAAAATTGCCGAACAGGTTCATGACCAAAAAAGCTATAATTCTGTACGGTTGTTAGGAGTTGTTTTGAACACGCTGAAAGTGGATTGTAACGGCAAAGTAGCGTGGTTGATCCTTGATCAGTCCATGTTGAGCCAATTCCCGGTCGATAATGAAGAAACGGAGAGCTTTGTCAATTATGCCCGCTCCTTGGAAGGCGTGGAGGTCGGGATCTTATTTAAAGAGTTAAAACCGGATGAGATCAAAATCAGTTGGCGTTCCACTTCCGCAGTGGATGTCAGTAAATTGGCGGCATTCTATGGCGGAGGGGGACATGCTCGAGCAGCCGGTTGTACGATTATGGGTCCGATTCAACAAGTTGTAAATGAAGTCATTGCTTATGTAAGTCATGGTTACGGAGCCGCTCATGTGGCACGGAATAACGATTATTAACAAGGAACGGGGCTTAACATCTCACCAGGTAGTGTCCGCTCTACGTCGTATATTGCACCAAAGCGAGATCGGGCATACCGGTACCCTTGATCCGGAGGCAACCGGAGTCTTGGTAGTGGGATTTGGACAAGGCACCCGTTCTTTTCCGTATTTAAATGAAACGACAAAATTATACCGGGCGGAGGTCATTCTGGGAAGAACTACCGATACCCAAGATGCCACCGGTAAAATTCTGGGCGAGAAGACTGATTTCCAGATCGACCTGGCTACGGTCCGGGCGGCGATTAAGCAATTAACGGGCGAAATTCGACAAGTACCTCCCATGTTTTCCGCGGTGAAGGTTCACGGGAGTAAACTATATGACCTCGCTCGGAAAGGCTTGGAAGTCGAACGACAGTCCAGACCCATTACGGTTTTGAACTGGCATATCCTTGCCGAACAACCGGGTTATCATTTTTTAGATCGGATTCCGGTTGAGATAGCATGTAGCAAGGGGAGCTATATTCGGACTTTGATCCATGATCTGGGGCAAATTCTCGGCTGCGGAGCGCATATGGGAAGCCTGATTCGATTACGTTCCGGAGATTTCAGGATCGAAGATTCTGTCACGGTGGATACGGTCAAGGACTATTTTTCACAGGGAAGGTTTGCCGAGCTTCTGCTGTCTTTGAATGTTGCTTTGGATCATCTGGTGCCGTTGTGGATCGGGGATGAAGATCTGGAGAAGGTGCTTCACGGCGGTAAATTATCGTTTGGGAAATACCAGATTCAAGTGAGCAGCGGTCAACTGGCGCGAGTATTGGACCGGAATTCTCTGGTTCGGGCTGTGGTTCAGCTGCAGGATGCCGGTTCGTATCCCTATTGGCAGCCGGTTAAGGTTTTTCAATATTCATAAGGGATTCTTAGAACTGAGAAGGGATTTTCAGGCGATGAAGGTGTGGAAAACAATATACGAGGCTGAAAGGGAATTGAACGCCGCTCATTCACAAACGGTAGTGACGGTCGGCAATTTTGACGGCGTTCACCTCGGGCATCAAGCCATTATGTCCCAAGTGACACGGATTGCAAAAACTCATCAGTGGCTGGGGCTCGTTTTGACTTTTTCCAATCATACCGAAAGTTTTTTAGGAAAGGCGCCGCCTTTGTTAAATACACCCGCGATACGCCGTGCGCTTCTTGCGGAGCAGGGTATCGATGCAGTGCTGGAGGTGGAGTTCGACCATGCTTTTGCAGAATTAGACCCGGCTGTTTTTTTTCAAAAATGGTTGGTCGAGGGCCTAAAAGTTCAAGCGATGGTCGTGGGGTATGATTTTCGCTTTGGAACCGGCGGGCAAGGTGATTTTGCACTCTTACGGAACTTGTGCCAACAGAGCCAGATCCGTCTTGAACAGGTTCGGCCGGTGCAAGTGGACGGAATCACTGTCAGTAGTTCCGCGATTCGTAAATACCTTGCGGCCGGAGAAATAGAAATAGCCAATCAGCTTTTGGGTTATTCGTTTCATATTATAACCGAAGTGATCGCTGGTGAACAGCGCGGGCGGAAGATGGGCTTTCCAACCGCCAACCTCTTTTTGGATGAATCTTACCTCTTACCCCGATATGGCGTTTATTTGGTACGGGTTAGCAGTACAGGACAGATATTTTATGGCGTGGCCAATGTAGGTGTGAAACCCACGTTTGATGGGCAGGTTCCTTTAGTGGAAGTCTATTTACTGGATACGTCCATCAATCTTTATCACCGACAGGTCCAGGTGGATTTTCTATATTATCTCCGGCCTGAGGTACGATTCGGCGGGATGACGGAGCTTCAAGAACAGATTCAGCAAGATGTTGCTAGAGCCCGTGAATTGTTATCAAGGCTATGAATGGAACGCATGCCCTTAATATACTTCCAGGGATAATTTTTAACGTTTTATTGAATCTCTTGGAATAAAAATTAAATCCGTTTCAATATAATAATCTCTGGACGAATCTCGCGGGTTTAGTAGTAATCAAACGTTAAATTGTGGTTACGGCGCTCAAAAAAATTAACCTTACTAGAAGGATCTTGTTTGGAAATAGAGAATCATTCTCGTTGGAAATTCACACTTAACATTAATTTCCAAATTTTATTGCCGCTTTTTTGCGGCTTTTGTCGCGTATAGAAACAAGGTATTCTATCAAAGCTTTAGGTTTACTGGAAAGTGTCTTGTATCCACAACACTCTCCTGTACTAATAAAGAATCAATACTAGGAGGTATTTTCATGGCAAAGTATGTTTACTTGTTCAATGAAGGCAATGCTTCGATGAGAAACCTTCTCGGCGGAAAAGGGGCCAACCTGGCAGAGATGACCGGTTTAGGCCTGCCGGTACCGAGAGGGTTTACTGTTTCCACCGAAGCCTGCACCCGGTATTATGATGACGGGAAAGTCATTGCTTCCGAGATTGAGGAACAGATTCTGGCTGCCTTGGCGAAAACTGAGCAGATTGTCGGAAAGACATTCGGAGATCCCCAAAATCCTTTTCTGGTTTCCGTACGTTCCGGCGCCCGCGCTTCCATGCCCGGCATGATGGACACCATTTTGAACCTCGGCTTGAACGACGTGGTTGTCGAGGGTCTGGCCAAATTGACCAATAACCCCCGTTTCGCTTATGACAGCTATCGCCGTTTTATCCAGATGTTCAGCGATGTGGTGATGGAAGTCGAAAAACCGAAGTTTGAGAAGATCCTGGATGCTGTGAAACACGAGAATGGTGCCAAATTTGACACCGATTTGACTGCCGAAAACCTCCAAGAAGTCGTGAAACGCTATAAAGTTCTGTTCAAGGAAGAAAAAGGGTTTGAATTCCCGCAAGATCCCAAAGTCCAATTGATGGAGGCCGTGAAAGCTGTCTTCCGTTCCTGGGATAATCCCCGGGCCATTGTCTATCGTCGCTTGAACGATATTCCCAGCGACTGGGGTACCGCGGTGAACGTTCAAGAGATGGTCTACGGCAACATGGGAAATGATTCGGGAACCGGCGTGGCCTTTACCCGTAATCCTTCCACCGGAGAAAAGAAGTTATATGGCGAGTTTCTCATGAATGCGCAGGGCGAGGATGTTGTTGCCGGTATCCGGACACCGCAATCCATTGATCAGCTGAAAGAAGTTATGCTCGAGGTTTATAACCAGTTTGCCACCATCGCCGAGACGCTGGAGAAGCACTACCGGGATATGCAAGACATGGAGTTTACCATTGAGCGCGGTAAATTGTTCATGCTTCAAACCCGGAATGGCAAGCGGACCGCTGCCGCGGCTTTGAAGATCGCGGTGGATCTGGTGAATGAGGGTATGGCTACCAAGGCGGAGGCCGTACTGAAAGTTGACCCGAAACAGCTGGACGCCTTGTTGCATCCCAATTTTGAACCGAAGGCTTTAAAAGCTGCTGTTCCAATTGCCAAAGGTTTGCCGGCATCCCCGGGCGCCGCTACCGGCAAGGTCTTTTTCGAGGCCGAGGACGCAGTCAACGCTTTCAAAAACGGCGAGAAGAAAGTGGTGCTGGTCCGGTTGGAAACTTCTCCCGAAGACATCGAAGGAATGCACGTTTCGCAAGGTATCCTGACCGGACGCGGCGGAATGACCTCCCATGCGGCGGTGGTTGCCCGTGGAATGGGAACCTGCTGTGTGGCCGGTTGCAGTGAGATCAAAATCAATGAAGAAGAGAAATTCTTCGTCGATAAAAACGGCAAAAAATACGGTGAAGGCGATTGGATCTCCTTGGACGGCTCCACCGGAAATGTTTACGGCGAGCAATTGCCGACCATTGAACCCGAGATGACCGGCGATTTCGCGACGTTGATGCAGTGGGCCGATGAACTTCGCGTCCTGAAGGTTCGGACCAATGCCGATACGCCGAATGATGCCAAAACCGCCCGGAAATTTGGTGCCGAGGGCATCGGCCTTTGCCGTACCGAGCATATGTTCTTTGAACCTGACCGGATTCCGGCGATGCGCGAGATGATCGTGGCCCGGACCGAGGAACAACGCCGCAAGGCGCTGGATAAGTTGCTGCCGATGCAACGGGGCGACTTTGAAGGCTTGTTCCGCGAGATGCAAGGTTATCCTGTGACCATTCGTTTTCTGGATCCCCCGCTGCATGAATTCTTGCCCCAGGAAGACGAGGACATCCGCGCGTTGGCTCAGGAAATGGGCTTGACTTTTGAAGATCTGAAAGCGGTAGTGGCCGACCTTCACGAGTTCAATCCGATGATGGGCCATCGTGGCTGCCGCTTGGCCGTGACCTATCCGGAGATCGCCGAGATGCAGACCAGGGCGGTTATTGAAGCAGCGATTAACGTCAACAAGGAAGGGATGAATGTCGTTCCCGAGATTATGATTCCTTTGGTTGGCGAAGTCAAAGAGCTGAAGTACGTCAAGGATGTCGTGGTGAAAACCGCTGACGAAGTGATCGCCAAAGCCGGCGTGAAATTGGATTATAAAGTCGGTACCATGATCGAAATCCCGCGGGCTGCCTTAACTGCCGATGATATCGCCAAGGAAGCCGAGTTCTTCTCCTTTGGCACCAACGACTTGACCCAGATGACCTTCGGCTTCAGCCGTGACGATGCCGGGAAATTCTTGGAAGAGTACTATAACAAGAAAATTTACGAGTCCGATCCCTTTGCCAGACTGGATCAGACGGGCGTCGGCAAGCTAGTTGAGATGGCTGCCAAACTCGGCAAACAAGTTCGTCCCGACATCAAACTCGGAATTTGTGGCGAGCATGGCGGCGATCCTTCTTCCGTTGAGTTCTGCCATAAGGTCGGTTTAAACTATGTCTCCTGCTCGCCGTTCCGTGTGCCTATCGCCAGATTGGCTGCAGCTCACGCCGCGGTGAAAAAAGAGGGAGACCTCGGTCAAAAATAAAAATAAACTTGCCTTGTTTAAAGCGGGAACGAAAACTTCGTTCCCGCTTTTTTTAATTTTCCGATGTTCCATTATAAAATAAACTGAGCATCAACTTAGCTCCGCTCACCCTCTGACTTTACCGGTTTTAAGTGCACTTCCCCGATTTATCCACAGCCAAAACCATTAACCATGTTAAACGGATCCGTTTATCCACAAAAATAGATGACTTATTCACAAAAAAAGCTTGCTGAACGACTGAGCAAGCTCTCCCATTCACAAAACAAGCTTGCTGATGATTATAAATTTAGATCCGGAAGGGCTTTACCAGAACATATGTTCGTGATAAAATAAACTAAAGAACAAATGTTCTGGGAGGGAATCCAATGGCTAAAGTTGCAAAGGTATTAAAAAAGCGCAAAAACGACCTGTCCATTGAAAAGTTCACAGAATATTTCCCAGATGAGCAAGCTTGCCAAGACTACTTGTTTCGGCTTAAATGGCCCAATGGCTTTTACTGCCCCGAATGCGGTAATCGCACTGCTTCAATCACTAAAAGAGGCAAGTTTCAGTGTAAACAGTGTAAACATCAAACCACCATTACGGCCGGAACCCTCTTTCATAAATCGCATCTTAGGCTCAAACTCTGGTTCTGGGCCATATATCTTTTTTGCCGTGATAAACGAGGTTGTTCTGCCGTTGCCATCAAGAATGCCTTAAACATTTCTTACCCTACCGCCTGGTTAATGCTTCAAAAAATCCGTTCGGCAATGATTGCTCGTGAAAATGAATATATTTTAAACGGCATTGTACTGGTCGACGAATTTTTTTGGGG
>NZ_SLUN01000054.1 GCF_004340685.1 Hydrogenispora ethanolica
CTTAATACTAGTTGCTTTTGTTGTCGGATCATTGCTCACCGCCTGTTTTGATAGCTTAATTATATCATAAAAGCCTTGAAATTACTGCGGTTGAACAGTATTTCCAAGGCTTTTATTCTGCTCTTTTATTTAATGGACTTTTTCAGTGGCCTCCCACAGGCGGGGTATTTTTTTTTACCGAAAGGAATTTAGACTCGGGTGTCAAATAAAATCTTTTATATAAGTAGGTTAATCGTTTGGTCAGTTTAAAATCATTTCAAGCTCGTTTAATAGAATTGAGGGGTAAAATCGAACTCACCCCCTGAGCAACTTTTGTGGATTTTGAATGACCCTACCTGCCCCCCTCTCTTTCTGACAAGACAGTCTGTGAAATCGTCTAAAAAGAGAGGGGGGAGCTAGGGGGTGAGTTCGATTTCGAAAGCTCCGATTTGAATCGCAGTCATTTTCGATCACCGCTAAGCACAGTACGGTAAATTTTTTCTGAGTTAAACTCGATGACCAGCAAAATTTATTTAATTTAGATCCATTCTTTTGGTCCCGCCTTTCCGGCGCTTGAGGGACCGGCGGACGGGCTTTGCGTCATAGCATAGCATTTTGCCCATCTTTTGGGTACAATAACTCGGAGCATTCCGGGGCGGGGCGGTCGGCAGCGGCGAATTCGGGGGCGGCGGGTGAGCTTTTTTGAACCCGGCTCCGGAATATTCGCCGCGCCGTAGCCGTATCTTAACAATAACCGGATAGCCCGGGCCGGGACTCCGGCGGTTTTTGGGGAATCCGCACGGTCAACGTCTATCAATGGTGGTGCAGGGTTTGACGAAATTTAAGTCGATTGTGGATATCCTGTTGGTGGGGCTGATCCTTTTTCAGATGTTTAAGATCATGCGCGGCACCAAGGGGATCTTCCTATTGAACGGGGTGCTCATCCTGTATTTGGCATACATCGGCAGTTCCTCGCTGGGGTTGAAAAGCTTAAGCACCCTGCTGAACTGGATCATGATGATGCTCATCGTCGCCCTGCCGATTATCTTCCAGAATGAATTGAAGCGGTTTTTGGAGAGTCTGGGGAGCAAAAATCCCATTTTGAAATGGTTCTTGAATCCGCCGCCCATTGCGCCGCAGAGCATCGATATCGTGGTGGAGGCCGCCGAGAGCCTGGCCAAAGCGCGAATCGGCGCCCTGATCGTTTTCGAACGCGAGGACCGCTTGACGGTGGTCGGCGAGTCCGGCTCGCCGATCGACGGGGTCGTCAACAAGGTCCTGGTCGAGCAGCTTTTTTATCCGGGGTCGCCGCTGCACGACGGGGCGATCCTGATCAAGGGCAACCGGATCCAGGCGGCCGGCTGTTTCCTGCCGTTGGACAACGGTTTGTCCCTGCCGCAGGAGTTGGGCAGCAGGCACCGGGCGGGCTTGAGCCTCTCGGCGCAGTCCGACGCGCTGGTGGTGGTGGTCTCCGAGGAGACCGGCCAGATCGCGCTGGCCTGCCACGGCCGGCTGGAACGGAATCTCTCCGGCGAGAGCCTGAGGTTCCGCTTGCGCGAGTTGATCGAACAATCCACCGAAAAGGCCGGTCCGGGCGTGAGCCAGTCCGGCGATTCCAAGATGGAGGTCAGTTAAGGGTGCGTTTGATGGTTTCGCAATTCAAGACCGGGCTGGAGCTGGAGGAGGCGCAACTGGCCGGGGCATTGGCCCGGGAGTTGCAATTGCCGGCCGGCAGCATCAGCGGGCTGGAGATCCGGCGCAAGTCGCTGGACGCCCGACGGGAGCCGAGCTTCGTTTACACGCTGGTCTTCGAGGTGGGATTCAGCGAATATGAGCTTGAGGCGCTGTTGCAAAAGAATCCCAACCTGAAACCGTATGCGGCAGCGGCAGAATCTGGTATAGACATCTATGCAAATCCGATTGCAGCGCCAGACCAAAGACCGGTGATTGTGGGTGCAGGCCCAGCCGGTCTTTTTGCTGGTTTCCGGCTGGCCGCCGCCGGTTGGCGGCCGGTCATCCTGGAGCGGGGCGACGGCCTGGCGGAACGGGTCGGGAAGGTCCAGGCCTTTTGGAACGGGGGCGCGCTGGACCCGGAGTCCAATATCCAGTACGGCAGCGGCGGGGCCGGCACCTTCTCCGACGGCAAGCTGACCACCCGGATCAAGGACCCGCGCACCGCGACGATCCTGGATATCCTGGTGCGCCTGGGCGCGCCGCCGGAGATCCGCTACTGGCAATATCCGCACATCGGGACCGACCTGCTGCGGCAGATCATCGCCGGGCTAGAGGATTTCATCCGCGAGCGCGGCGGGGAGATCCGCTTCCGGCACCGGTTGACCGACCTAGCATATCCGCAGGCCGGTCCGATCCGGCTCACGGTCAATGGGGAGCGGGAGCTGGAGACCGATCGCTTGATCCTGGCCACCGGCAACAGCGCCCGGGACATCTACCGGATGCTCCGGCGCCGCGGGCTGGGCCTGAAGGCCAAACCGTTCGCGGTGGGCCTGCGGATCGAGCATCCCCAGGAGCTGATCGACCGCGCCCAGTACGGCCGGTGGGCCGGCCATCCCAAGCTGGGACCGGCCGAGTACCATCTGACCTATCAACACCGGGCCAGCGGCCGGGGGGTCTATTCCTTCTGCATGTGCCCGGGCGGGATGGTCATCGGCGCGACCTCGCTGGCGGGGGCCGTGGTCACCAACGGGATGAGCTTTCATGCCCGCGACTCGGGGGTGGCCAACGCGGCGCTCATCGTCACGGTGGGGCCGCGTGATTTCGGCGGGGATGCGGAGCTGGCGGGGCTGGAGTATCAGGAAGCCTTGGAACGGAAGGCTTTCACCCTGGGCGGCGGCGGTTTTTACGCGCCGGCGCAACGGGTCGGAGACTTTCTGCGGCACCGGCCGAGCTCCTCGTTCGGCGCTCTCGCTCCCTCATACCGTCCCGGGGTGCGGCCGGCCAATCTCCGGGAGCTCTTCCCGGCGGAGCTGGGGCAGGCGCTGGCCGACGGGATCGTCCAGTTTGGACGGCAAGTCAAGGGGTTCGATTGGCCGGACGCGGTGCTGACCGGGGCGGAGACCCGGACTTCGGCCCCGGTACGGATCGAGCGGGGCGAGGACCGGCAGGCGCTGGGTTTTCCCGGTATCTATCCCGTGGGCGAGGGAGCCGGCTATGCCGGGGGCATCGTCAGCTCGGCCCTGGACGGCTGGAAGACGGCGGAAACCGTTCTAGAAAGAAGCCAATAAAATACTGTGACGACTTGCGAAGAGATTGTTAATCATTCGTTCTTGGTTGTTGGTCGTTGGTTCGTAGTTTGTGGTTAGGAGGCTCCGGTGGTCCATGAATGGAATACCGTTGAAAGCTGAATTTTCATCGTTTGTCCCGACAAAGAACCAACAACCAATAACTAACAACTAAGCACGCTTTTATCCCTAGTTAACAAAAAAGTTTTTGCGGAGGGATTTTTCATGGGTCGTTTATTTGGGACCGACGGGGTCCGGGGGGTCGCCAACCAGAACTTAACGCCGGAGCTGGCGTTTCAGCTGGGTTTGGCCGCCGGTTATTATTTCAAGAAGCGCAGCGGGCTCGCCAAGCCGCAGTTCGCGATCGGCAAGGATACCCGCATCTCCGGGGATATGCTGGAGGCGGCGTTGGCCTGCGGCCTGACCGCCATCGGCGCCGATGTTTTCGAGCTGGGGGTCATTCCCACGCCGGGCGTGGCCTATCTCTGCCGGAGCCTGAAAGTTACCGCCGGCGCGATGATCTCGGCCTCCCACAATCCGGTGGAGGACAATGGGATCAAGTTCTTCACCGGCGAGGGCTTTAAGCTCACCGACGAGATGGAGGACGAGATCGAGGCGATCTTCCGGGAGCAGCTGGAGACGATCGAGCGGCCGACCGGGGTCGGGGTGGGCCAGATCACCGACCGGTCGGACGCGGTGGCGCGGTACGAGGAGTTTTTGGCGGGGTCGGTGGAGACCCGTTTCGACGGGCTGCGGATCGTGGTGGATTGCGGCTACGGGGCTTCCTTCGCCCTGGCTCCGAAGGTGCTGGAAAAGCTGGGCGCCGAGGTGATTGCCCTCCATGACCGCGACAACGGCGCGCGGATCAATGTAAAATGCGGCTCGACCCATCCGGAGATCCTCCAGCGCGAAGTGGTGGCCGCCGGGGCCCATCTGGGAGTGGCCCATGACGGGGACGCCGACCGGATCATCGCCGTCGATGAGCGGGGCGAGATCGTGGACGGCGACGCCATCATCGCCATCTGCGCGCTGCATCTGAAGGCCGCCGGCAAACTCAAGAATAATAAGGTGGCGGTGACGGTCTATTCCAACCTGGGCATGATCCAGACCCTGAAAGAGCACGGCGTGGCGGCGGCGGTGACGGCCAACGGCGACCGTTACGTGCTGGAGGCGCTGCGCGAGCAGGATCTGGTGCTGGGGGGCGAGCAGTCGGGGCACATCATCTTCCTCGACAAGAATACCACCGGCGATGGCGTGCTGACCGCGCTGCAGCTGATCGCGGCGGTGGTGGAGTCGGGCAAGCGCCTCTCCGAGCTGGCGGGGCAGGTCCATAAGTTCCCGCAGGTGCTGGAGAATGTCCGGGTCGGCACCAAGGAAGGCTGGCAGGAGCGGGCGGCCATCGGCGCGGCCATTGCCCGGGCCGAGGCGGAACTGGGCGACCAGGGGCGGGTGCTGGTCCGGGCTTCGGGAACCGAGCCGTTGATCCGGGTGATGGCCGAAGGGCCGGACGAAGGCCGGCTCCGTGAGCTGGTGGGCGCGATCGCGGCGGCGATCCGCGGCGAATTGGGCGGTTGAAACCATCCACATCTTGGCGGTTCCCTTTTGGGAAAATTTGTGGTAAAATAAAGCATCGTGGTATGTCTGCTTCGCGTCCTCGCGGCAGGCATGCCGGCGGATGCGGAAAGGAGAGGATAGCGAGGGGTCCGGAGACCTTTCGGGCAAGCCAAATCGGGAAAGGAGTTGATGGATCGGGGTAGGGCATAGGATGAAACAACTTTAGCGCCAGGGCTCTCCTTTAGGAAGTTGTGATTTCCGCGCGGCGGAAGGTTTTTTGGGAGAGTTGACGAGGAGGGGGATCTCGGAATCATCGGCGGGTGACCCCCGGTGTAACCACCACCGTAAAAGGCCCGACAAATCCGGCAGTGATGCCTGGGACAATAGGGACCTTGAGTGAATTGAATAACTCTAATTTAAGCAGAGGTTCGTCATGAAGCGTATCGACGTGCTTTATTTCGTGCTATGTTTTAGCATGCGTTCGTTGCCTTTTTTGCGGCGCTGGGATTTTGGCATGGTTCCCAGGGCTTGATCCGTTTTACCCATGAATAGTTTTTTTAAAGAACGACCGCTGCGACAGGCGGTTTTTTTATTTGCGCAAAATTGTTTTTTAGGAGAATGCTTCCCTTTCCGGAGGGGATGGGAAAGCTAATGATCGAACGGCTTAGGATTTGAAAATCGGTTTTTAAATTAAAGGAGGAATCCGCATGTGCGGTATTGTCGGATATATTGGAAAGCAAGAAGCTGTGCCGGTCCTGTTGGACGGTTTGAAGCGGCTGGAGTACCGGGGCTATGACTCGGCCGGGGTGAGCGTTCTGAATGACGGGAAGCTGACCACCAAGAAATCGGTGGGCCGCTTGAGCAAGATCGAGGAGATCCTGACCGCCCAGCCGCTCTCCGGTTCCGTAGGGATCGGCCATACCCGCTGGGCGACGCACGGCCGGCCCTCGGACCGCAACGCCCATCCTCATTACGACTGCCAGCAGAAGATCGCGGTGGTGCATAACGGGATCATCGAGAACTATATTCAGCTGCGCGAGGAGTTGCAGGAGAAGGGGCACATCTTCAATTCCGAGACCGACACCGAGGTGCTGCCGCATCTGATCGAGGAGTATTACCAAGCCCAACAGGGCCGGGGCGACCTGGAGGCGGCGGTCCGCGAGGCGCTGCGGCATGTCGAGGGCGCTTACGCGATGGTGGTGATCAGCGAATACGCGCCGGACCGGCTGATCGTGGCCCGCAAGTCCAGCCCGCTCATTATCGGGCTGGGCCGGGGCGAGAACTTTGTGGCCTCGGATATTCCGGCGGTGCTCCCTTATACGCGGGAGATTTATATCCTGGAGGACGGGGAGATGGCGGTGGTCCGGGCCGGGGAGGTGCGGGTGACCGATTTCGCCGGGGAGCCGGTGACCAAACGCCCGTTTCATGTGGAATGGGATCTGGAGGCGGCC
This sequence comes from Hydrogenispora ethanolica, assembly GCF_004340685.1. Lineage (NCBI taxonomy): Bacteria > Bacillati > Bacillota > Hydrogenispora > Hydrogenispora ethanolica. Next base: position 6,224 of record NZ_SLUN01000054.1, read on the forward strand.
GAGAAGGGCGGCTACGAGGATTTCATGATCAAGGAGATCCACGAGCAGCCGCGGGCGGTCCGCGACACGCTGACCGGCAAGATCGACCGGGCGACGCTGAAGGTGATGCTGCGCGGCGTCAAGCTGGATCCGGAGTTTATCCGCAGTCTCGACAAGATTCACGTGGTGGCCTGCGGCACGGCGTACCACGCCGGGCTGGTCGGGAAGTATCTCATCGAGAAGCTGGTGAAGATCCCGGTCGAGGCCGAGCTGGCCTCGGAGTTCCGCTACCGCGATCCGTTGGTGCGGCCGGGTTCGCTGACGGTGATCGTCTCCCAGTCGGGCGAGACCGCCGACACTCTGGCCGGGCTGCGCGAGGCCAAGCGGCTCGGTTCGCGGATCCTGGCCATCACCAATGTGGTGGGCAGCTCGGTGGCGCGCGAGGCCGACGATCTGATCCTGACCCTGGCCGGGCCGGAGATCGCGGTGGCCTCGACCAAGGCGTATACGACTCAATTGCTCTCTTTCTACCTCTTCGCCATTTACCTGGCGCAGGAGCGCGGCACCATCGGCGAGACCGAGCGGATCGCGCTGGTGGAGGAGTTGTTGAAACTTCCCGATAAGCTGGAGAAGGTGCTCAATACCGAGACCAAGATCAAGGAGTTCGCCGAGGACTTCAAGAATAGCGAGGATATCTTCTTCATCGGCCGGGGCCTGGACTACGCGGTTTCGCTGGAGGGCGCGCTGAAGCTGAAAGAGATCTCCTATATCCACGCCGAGGCCTATGCGGCCGGGGAGTTGAAACACGGCACCCTGGCGCTGATCGTGGAGGGCGTGCCGGTCTTCGCCCTGGTGACCCAGGCGGAACTGTATGAGAAGATGATCAGCAATATCAAGGAGGTCAAGGCGCGCGAAGCCACGGTGGTGGCCCTGGCGGCGGCCGGCGACCACAAGACCGCCCAGTCGGTCGATTATGTGCTGCACATTCCGGCGACCCACACGATGCTGACGCCGATCCTGGCGGTGGTGCCGCTGCAACTCTTCGCTTATTATGCGGCCAAGGCCAGAGGGTGCGATGTGGATAAGCCGCGGAATCTGGCGAAGAGCGTGACGGTGGAGTAAGGAAGTATATTCTCAAAAGTTTAATGACTAACAGGCAAAAATGCGAGGGAAAACCCAATTGAGTTAACCTCGCATTTTTAATATTTAAACAGGAAAAGGACCATTGAAATTCCTAAGCGATATAGAGACAAATTAAAATAAGTTGTTTACTGTGGGGGAAATCTGAGGAATCTATCTATAAAAAGGTGGAGACGACTTTTTCACAGAAAGGTTATCCAGAAAAAGGATATTATCTAAAAAAGTTGAACTCTATTTATAATCACTCAACTTTCGGTGCGCTAAAATAACGTGAAAAACTGAATAATTAAAGATTTTTACCAAACAACAATCGGAGTTGACTCAATGGTCCAAGTCCAAACAACAAGGAAGCGAAGCGATTCGCTAGAAAAGGAATAAACTCACCCATCTCGCTTCCCTCTCTTTTGCGGAAAGAGAGGGAAGAAAGGCCGGTTCGAGGCAGCGTTAAAACCGGTCGATAGGCAGCGGAGCATTGAGGTTACCCTCTCTTTCTCAAAAGAGAGGGCGAGGGTGAGTTGGTTTTGGGTGCCTTAAAGTCAGTGAGTAAATTCATAGATTGTCAATATGAGAGAATTTCAAATCGCTGATAAAAGACTTCGCAATCCAATATATTGATAGATATATCTGGGCTAATCACTATATATTGGATTGCGAAGGGCACATGATGGTAATTTGAAATTCTCTGGGATAGTTAAACCAATATCGATCCCGCGCGCGACGACACGATATAATAGGCAGGACGGTGGAAACCGGGGATTGAATGGGGAATCGCCAAATTATCCGGAGAAATGGGACAGGGATGTGCGGATATTACGGAAGTGCAGAAGTCGCTTTTGGAAATGTATGGTGAGCATGAGGCCGGGATTCGGGCGCTGCGGCGAAGGCCCGTTTAATTGATAGCAACAAAACCCCTGGGAGCAATCGGGGGTTTGTTTTTTTTCTCTCTTAATTGGTGCGATCCACCCGCCGATGTTGTTGAATCAGCAAATGAGTCTATTCGATAGATAAAAAAACCTTTTCATACGAAAGCAAAAGAACGCAATCCTTCGCCCCACTTCCTTCTTACTGTATACACCATTGCTTATGATTCTTGTTATTTGTTTTCCCCTTGCTTTTTTTCGTATAGGTTTATGCAACTTTAACTTGTTGTGCTAATTCATGATAAGGTACTGGTAACAAGGGCCTCGGAACTCATGGACAGTGCATCTTGAATCGTCGTCCGGTACGATGGGGATTTGGACCTAACCCTTGCCCTTCCCCAGAGAAGTTGTTCAGGGAGCTGATTCCGGGGAAGGGTAATCCGAGCCGCTGTCCTCCAAAAACCTTCCAAATTACAAAGACTTCGACTTTTTTCGCAAGGGAATAGCTTTAAAAACTGTAAGTCCATGGACGGGACAAAAAAGCGGGTCCAAAAAACCTTGGCGCGCCAATATATGAAAGAGCTTTGGCAGATTAAAATCAGTGAAGAAAACGGATTACCAAAGCTGGAAGCGGAATTTAACCAAGAAGCATTTCAAAACCTCTGTAATACCCGATTGGGTAAGACGATTCTCTTCAGCGACCGGGATGACTGGAGCGATGCCCAGATAGTCAGTTGCTATCGCTCGCAATGGCAGATTGAAGAGATGTTTAAGTGATCAAAAGACCGGACGCGTAATAGCTGGGAACCGGTTTACCATTGGACTGACCCGATGATTCGGATGCATACGTTCTGCTGTATGCTGGGATTGACGTTAACTTCACTATTACGGCGCGAGCTGTGGCGGAATGACTTCAACTTAAGTCAGCGCGCCATGTTTAACCATCTGGAGGCGATCTGCGAAACTCAAGTTACCTATCCGGCAGTTGGCCGCCTCCCGGCAAAAACTCAGTCTTTGCTTCACGAACTTAATGGAATCCAGCAAGGCCTATATCACCAGTTAGGTCTTGGCAAGTACCGAATTTGATAATTTCCAGCTCCGAAAACCAGTTGTATCATCGGTTCCCCGAGCAAGAATGGGCTAAGTCGTAAAGTACCGCTAGTGAGAGAAAATCTCGTAAAAAAGAATGACGCCCTTTCTTTCAAGCTCGGATCAGACATCCTAGCAAAACGCTGTATATGCCAGTTTGAGCTGCTGAAAGACCTTTTAACCAGAACCTTGGAATCTACATCAAGGAATGAATACGGCAAATTGGCGTTTTTTCATTTATTGGAAATAGTTGGATTGTTATCCTTTTGTCTCTTGACAAGTCCTATGACATCTTTTTTTGCCGCCAAAAAAGTAACCCGCCGACGGAACCGTGGGCCAAAATAACAAGCATTCAAAAATTCTTCCCTTTGTATTCCATATCGATCTACTTTTAGGCTGTTTGTCAATGTATCTTTCTGTTTTTCTTTTCATGCTTTTGTATCCACGACTTCGACTACTTTTTTCTCTGCGAAAGTTGATTTATTGAGAATAAAGATTTTATACAGATATGGTTTAAAAATGCATCCATATCTATTTGTTTTTTGGCGAATATCTGTTATAATATTTTTTTGTAGTATTCTTGTGATTTTGTATAAGGAGCGCGTGTGATGTCGATACATTGCAGATTATCCGTGCTGATGGGCGAGAAAAGATACAAAATAAAAGATGTGCATGAGAAAACAGGACTTGCCAGAACTACAATCTCAAACCTATACCACGACAAGATGGAGCGGGTTGATTACGAAACTCTCAATAAGCTTTGTGAATTATTTGAATGCAGTGTCGGAGATATTTTAAAGTACGAAAAAGATTAATATTTCATTTGCTCTGCTGCCCATCATAGGTGACAGTAAACCTGATAAAATAGAGGAATTAAGGGGGTGTTTTGTTATGTGGTGCAAGAGTTGTAGCAGGGAAACGAATAGCGAAACCTGTGAGATTTGCGGTAACGCCACTGAACGGGATATCCCTATCATGATTTATTGGTGCAACGACTGCAAGACGCCGATCATAAAATCAGCAAACAGAATTGATAAAAACATTTGTCCTATATGCGGCAAAAAAACCTCATATTTATGTGCAGATTTACGTCCAGTATTCCCTGAAGAACGGCTGTTGATTGAAATACTAACCGCAAAGCCGCTTGAATACGTAAATAAAACCGTTTGGGCTGCAGATAATCGTTATTACATCGATGGCGAATCGAAAATGATCCCAATCAGTGCATATAAAAAGCGTTCTGCCGACCAAATTGTGGAACAGCTCGAAAAATACAAAGCTCAAAACCACTACGACTTTTTTAATGAAGCTATAGAGAAGTTTATAAAAGCAAACACTGAAAGATTGCATTACATTTTTGATGAGGCGACAGAGTTTATTAGGGACACCGCTAAAACATACCCAAGCGAGAATATAGTAATCTCGTTTTCAGGCGGCAAGGATTCAACTGTTACTGCCGATTTAACTGTGCGAGCTTTAAGTAATCCGAGCTTAGTACACATCTTCGGCGATACCACCCTTGAGTTTCCGCTGACCATCGAATATGCTAAGCGATTTAGAGAAAACAATCCCAAAGCCATATTCAAGACGGCAAGAAACAAGGAACAAGACTTTTATGAGGTTTGTGAGGACATTGGCCCCCCTGCCCGTATGCTCCGCTGGTGCTGTTCTATGTTTAAGACAGGACCTATTACTCGTGTACTAAATAGTCTGTATCGTGACATGGATATTTTAACTTTTTACGGCATTCGCAAAAACGAATCCGTAAGCCGCAGTAAGTATAATCGAGTAGAGAATAATGCCGAGTCAGTAAAGATACAAAAGCAAAAGGTTGCATCCCCAATTTTTTATTGGAAAGATATCGACGTTTGGCTCTACATATTGGGTGAAGGCATTGATTTCAACGATGCTTATAGGCTCGGCTATGATCGGGTGGGATGCTGGTGTTGTCCGAACAATAATGAAAGAGCGCAGTTTTTGTCCCGGATCTATATGCCGGAGCAGGCTGAAAAATGGCGTAAGTTTTTGATAGATTTCGCTGTAAGGATTGGTAAGCCTGATGCCGAAGTCTATGTTGACAGCGGTAAGTGGAAAGCTCGTCAAGGCGGTAACGGTATTGCTGCTGCGGAAGACGTTAAAATTAAATTTACGAACTGCACAACTGAGGACAACGCAAAGGTATATAAGCTTAACCACCCGATTGATGATAGCTTTTTGAATTTACTGACTCCATTTGGTAAGATTGCCAAGGAACTTGGGCGAAAACTTATAAATGAAACCATTGTTTTGGATATAAAAACCAATGTGCCAATTTTATCTGTTCAGCCTTTTTCGCAGGACGGATATGATTATGCAGTAAAAATCAAGACAATGAATGTAGCAAAGCATGATGATCTGCAAAGAATGGTCGGCTATCAGGTGAGAAAATTTAATGCTTGCCGTAAATGTTTAAAATGCGAATCGCTGTGCAGGTTCGGCGCTATTTCAATTGGCGGCGAAGAGTACCGTATCAGTGATAGCAAGTGTAAGCGTTGCAAGATGTGTGTTACGGCAAAATACCTCGACGGAGGCTGCTTGATAGATAAATACCTCAAGACAAAGGAGTAATTATGAGATTTAGAGCACATGATACCTTTTTCATACGAAAAGGCTGGCTATACAAAGGAATGAAACATGTTGTCCGTGACAGAACAGTCTTTATGGGTGACAACGGAAATCCTATGGATATTTTAGGCATGGGTGCAAATATGGTTAAGTCCTTGCGGTATTGGCTACAAGCTGTCGGGCTTACTGCCGAGCCACCTCAGGGGAAAAAATATCAAACCCTTACTCCTTTCGGTGAAATTGTCTATGAGAACGACAGATACATCGAAGAAATCGGTACGCTGTGGTTTCTGCACTATAAGTTAGCAACTAACGAACCTGATGCAACAGCATGGTATTACTTTTTTAATGAGTTCAACCGCAATGAGTTTATTAGGGATGATTTTGTAAAGCAGCTCAATACGTACATTATGCTGAATGGGTCAGAGGTCTCTGAACGTTCCTTAGATGATGATTTTAACTGTATTATCAGCACTTATGTACCCAGAATTAAATCAAATCCTGGCAAGGTACATCCTGAAAGCAATATTGATTGTCCTCTCGGTGAGTTATCGCTTGTGGACATTGCAAATAAAAAAACAAAGACATATAAAAAAAGTGTACCTAAGCTTGACGGCATACATCCGCTTGTAGTTCTTGCGGTTATCGTTGATCAAGCTAAAGGAGAAGATCAAATAAAGATATCATCTATTCAAAACGATAAGTGTAACGCTGGCAAAGTGTTTAACCTTGATATCATTACGCTTATCAGCCTGCTTAATAAACTCGAACTTATGGGTTACATCAAGGTTATCCGAACGGCTGGGCTTGACTATATAGACATTGAAAGAAAAATTGACTTTTTAGGGTGTGTCAGAGAATACTATGTTGCAATCAATAGATAAACAGACCCTTTAAGAATGGAGATAGAGTATGATTGGTGAGAAAATGTGGGTGGAGAAGGGCTTTCAAACATCCATCAATATCGCATATGATTTAAATAATGAAAATAAAGTAAAAAGCTTTATTCCTACGATGTCATCTATTGACGTCATTGAGGATGTTATGCTTAGCACCAGTGTGCCGGGCAGAGGCCGAGCAAGAATATTGATTGGAGCATATGGCAGAGGAAAATCCCACATCGTACTCATGCTTATGTCGCTTCTTTTTAAGAAAGACATAGCTTTGTTCGAAGTGCTTTTGAATAAAATAAAGGAACATAATCCGAAACTGTATGGGTTTATTAAAGACTACATAACCAGCGATAAAAAATTGCTCCCGATTATTGTCAGTGGAAGCAGCACAAGTATTACACAATCGTTTTTAAGCGCATTGCAAACAGCTTTAAAAAACGAAAACTTGACAAATCTAATGCCTGAAACCAACTTCAAGGCGGCGGTCAATACTATAGAACTTTGGGAAAATCATTACCAGGATACATACAAGAAGTTTATTGCAGAACTTAATGTACCGATCAATGACTTTATAGTTTCCTTGAAAGAATACGATGTGAGCGCCTATGAAAAGTTTAACAAGCTTTACCCGACCCTCACATCCGGTAGTGCTTTTAACCCTTTCCTAGGCTTTGATGTAGTGGAGCTTTATGAGAAGGTCGTTGACAAACTAAAGGACGAAGGCTTTAACGGTGTATACATAATTTATGATGAATTCAGCAAATATCTGGAGGCAAGCATTGCCAATACTACGATCAGTGACATAAAGCTGCTACAAGATTTTGCGGAAAAGTGTGATCGTAGCGGCGACAAGCAAATGCACCTGATGCTGATTTCTCATAAGGATATTGCAAACTACATTGATAAAAACCTACCAAAGGATAAGGTTGACGGTTGGAGAGGTGTTTCTGGTAGGTTTAAGCATATTAATCTGCATAACAACTTTTCTCAGATGTATGAGATCATCTCTGCCGTTATAAAGAAAGATGAGGACTATTGGGTTGATTACTACCAAAAGAATGAAACACGCTTTAAAAGCTTGATTGAACGTTTTAAGGCAAACGGTATACTCGAAAAGAATGATAATACCACAGCTCAGACTGCAGTTATGGGCTGCTATCCGCTGCACCCGATTTCAACCTTCATCCTCCCAAGACTCTCCGAAAAGGTAGCGCAGAATGAGAGAACGTTGTTTACATTTTTATCATCGGATAACAAGTACACCCTATCCGCATTTTTAGAAGAGGCGAAGGGTGATTTTCCCATGCTTACCCCTGATTATGTGTATGATTACTTTGAGCCGCTTTTACGAAAAGAGCCTTATACAAGTGAAATTCACAAGCTTTATGAAACCACATCAAAGGTTCTTCAAAAGCTCGACGAGGGCTCCCTTGCCACTAAAATTGTAAAGACCATTTCGCTCATCTACATTGTGGAGCAGTTTGAAAAACTGTCTCCAATAAAAGACATAATCATAGACACCTTTAGAGATAGCGTTCCCGATGTTAAGGTTATTGATGATGTACTTGCTGAGCTTATTGAAAAAGAGTGCATCATTTATCTCAAAAGAAGCAACGGCTATCTAAAAATCAAGGAAAGCTCTGGTGTTGACATTGGCGCTGAGATTCAGAATGTTATTGAAAAGACCAGGCAGACTTTGAGCGTAAAGGACATCCTGAACAAATTCTCTTTTGATAGCTATATGTATCCTACTGCCTATAATGATGAAATGGAGATCACACGATACTTCGATTTCACCTTTATTGACAGCTTGGAGTTTTTCTCTGTTACAGACTGGGGAAGAAAGATTGAGAACCTAAGCGCAGATGGCGTAGTGTATGCAATTATTCCTCGTAGCAGTGAAGAAATTGAACAAGTTAGAAATGCTATCAAAAGCGGCAACTGTAACCACAATAGAATCATTTTTGTACTACCTGTACGCTTTATGGATATTGAAAAAATAGCTTTTGAGTTTAATGCCGTTACTATCCTAAAGGACATGGCTTCTGATGATGAGCTTCTCTCTGATGAATATGACATTTATATCGAGGATTTAGAAGAAGTTATCGGCAGATATATTTTAAGCTTTACCCGACCGGAAACAGGAGAAGCTGAGTATTATTGGAACGGAGAAAAACAGCCGTTTAAGAGAAAGGCACAAATCTCTGCTAAACTCTCGGAAATTTGTGCAGAAACTTATCCAAACACCCCTATTATCAATAACGAATCCATAAATAAGGACAGTTTGCCGACTGTGGCAATTAACAGCAGAAGTAAGCTTATTTCTGGTCTACTTGAAAACGAGCTGAATGTGAATTTAGGGCTTACCGGAACAGGCCAGGACGTTTCGTTTATGAGAAGCACCTTGATACAGACCGGCATTCTCTCGAACGAACAGGTGAAGCCTGTTTTAACGCTTACACCTGAAGATGAGAAAATGGCAAATACCCTACGCGTGATTCAAGAGTTTTTCAATGAAGCCAATACAAACGGGGGACGAAATTTCAAAGATTTGTACGATAGATTGACTCTACCAGAATTCGGTTATGGCATAAAAAAAGGGGTCATACCCATCTATATTGCAGTTGTTCTTCATTTCTTCAAAAAGTATCTTGTTATCAAAAACAGAAACGAAGAAGTTAAAATTACGGCGGATCTTTTAAATAGTATCAATGAAAATCCTAAGGCTTTTACTGCCTTTATGGAGGATTGGAATGAGGATAAGTCAACCTACATTAACAGTCTGGAAGCCCTATTTTCAGACTATGTTATTTCAAAAGAAAAGGATTATAACACATTTACTTATGTTGTGTCAGCCATGTCACGCTGGTATATGAGCCTGCCTAAGTATGTAAAGGAGTTAAAGACTAACTATAAGGGAAAAGGCGTTTCTCCTGAAAAGATATCGTCTGCACAAGTCAAATTTATCGGGAGCCTAAAGCAGACTGATATCAACGCAAGAGAGTATTTGTTCGAGAAGCTATTTGATATTTTCGGTTTTAAAGAATTTACGGTCGACATCGTTGATAATATTAAAAGTGCAAAATCTACCTTTGATCGCGCCAAAACTGAACTTATCAAACATCTGATAAATGATGTTAAAGACACTTTCAAGACTGGCCAAGCTGATAATGCTACATTGACGTCCATTATCAAAGATTTTATTGAAAGATTGAAGCCTACTACGCTGAGCTACTTATTTCCTAATGAAGAACATAAGGTATTGCAACTCATGAGTAGTATTGGTAATGATGAAAATACATTCATAGAAAGGCTGGCAAAAGCAGTTACCGATCTGCGAATTGACGATTGGACGGTAGATACGATTATTGAATTTACAGCAGAATTGGAGCAGATTAAAAAATCAGTTTTAGAATATGACCAAACCGCTGCACAAATTAATAATTCTGTAGTAAGCGCAAACAGTTACAAAATATCGTTTATCGGAGAGGATGGCAAAGAGGTAGTTAAGTCGTTTGACAAGACAACCTACAGTGATAAAGGAAGGCTCCTTTACAACGAGATAGCCACAGCTCTCGATGAAATGGGTCAGTCGATTTCGGAACAAGAAAAAAGACAAATCCTAATGGAGTTTATTGAAAAGATGTGCAAGGGAGGGATCTGACATTTGGATAAAACGGCTTACTTTAATAACGCTGCTACCACTTTCCCGAAGCCGGAAGAAGTGTATAGCTTTGTAGATAAATTTTATCGTGAGTCGGGACTTAACTCCGGCCGTGGACAAAATAACTCCACAAGTAAACTCACTCAAGATACGCGAAATCTGTTGTTGGAGCTGTTTCACTGTCCTGCCAAAAAAGTAGTATTTACCCCGTCGGCAACGGAAGCAATCAACGTTATTTTGCAGGGACTTCCCATAACAGATAACTATAACATCTATATCTCACCTTTTGAGCATAATGCGGTTACAAGGGTAATCAACCACCTGCAGGGATTATATAAACTAAATATCATTACCTTGTCCGTAAACGAAAAGAATCTAACCTATGATTTAGAGAAGATTAAATATCAGTTTGCGGAGAACAAACCTAATATCGTAATTATAAGTCATGCGAGTAACGTATGTGGTGTAATAGCGCCTATAACTGAGATTTGCACAATGTCGCACCAGTACGGCTCAATAAATGTAATTGATATGTGCCAGACTGCAGGCCTTATCGATACAGATCTGAGCAGTAATATATATGATTTTGTGGTTTTTGCCGGTCATAAGACCTTATATGCCACCTTTGGTATTGCAGGGTTTATATGCAATGGAGATATCAAGCCTAAGCCTCTTATTTATGGCGGCGCTGGGTTTGATTCTGCTAATCCAAATGTGCCTGACACAATTCCAGAAAGATACGAGGTTGGCAGTCAAAACATAATGGCAATAGCAGGGCTGTATGCGGCTTTGAGTTGGATCAAGAAAACAGGAATTCATTGCATCTATGCGAAAGAAAAAGAGAACCATAGCAAGCTAATAGCAGTTTTAAGTGAATTTGATAACATCAGAATTATCACTCCTTCTGATGTTGCGGATACAGTTGGCGTCGTATCTTGTGTCTTTGATAGCTATAGCAGCGATAATATCGGACAGATACTGAGTCAACAGGGTGTCGAGGTTAGAACAGGACTTCATTGTGCACCATTAGCGCATAAGTTTCTAGGCACTTTTCCTGCTGGAACAGTCAGATTTAGTGTAAGCTACTTCAATACTGATGATGATTTTGCAAAGCTTAGACAAGCGCTGGAACTTATTTGCGAAAACGGTTAGGGGTGATATGAAGTGAGAGAAGAAGAATTTGAGAAATATTTGCTTGAAGATGATAAAATAGTCAGTAAAGTCAAGGCTGTGCGGTCAAGAGTGAATAAGGCACGGATGATTGAACGGCACTTTAAAACTTCGCTTGACTATATTGTATCGGACGATAGAAGAATGTATGAATCCTTGCTAAAAATAAAGGCCGAAATGAAAGACACAAATGGAAACATTTCAAACGCTTTGCGAAAGTACTATCATTTTGTGAACGGAGCCTTGTTTCCTATGTTGTCAGACTATAAATAGGGATTTTGGAGGTAGGCCCGTGAGCTTAAGAGATGTTGAATTGAAAAGTGAATACCGCTCTTTAATAGACAATGTAGCAAAGGATTTCTATATCCCTTTACTAAAACAAGCTGTTACATATAAAAGGGCAGTTGGCTTTTTCTCGTCCTCTGCTCTGGCTGAAATTTCGAAGGGAATTTTAGGGCTGGTTAATAACGGAGGAACTATCCAGCTTGTCGCTTCCCCTCACCTTTCCGATGAAGATGTTGAAGCCATAAAAAAAGGGTATGAATTAAGAGAGAAAATTATTGAGAATGCTCTAATTCGGGAGCTTCATGGTGTAAACACAGAAATGGAGCAGGAACGTCTTAATCTCTTGGCAAACTTAATTGCTGATGGCTTCCTGGATATAAAAATAGCGTTAACCGAACAAAATGGCGAAATTGGAATGTACCACGAAAAAATGGGGATCATCGCAGACTCAGAGGGTAACAAAGTCGCTTTTTCCGGATCTATGAACGAGTCGGCTACGGCTATGACAATGAACTACGAAGCCATAGATGTGTTTTGCTCCTGGCTTGATGAAAAAGACCGAGTAACCTCAAAAGAAAATGCGTTTACTGCAATATGGAATAATACTGAGCCAAGTATTGTCACCATAGATTTTCCTAATGTTAAAGAAGAAATTATCAAGCGGTATCGCAGAAGTCCGGTAATTGATGTAGTCAGAGAAGAGTTTGGTGATTATGTCTATATTTCACGGAAACCAAGTACCTGCTGGATAAGTAAACCCGATTATGTGAAGTTTTACGATTATCAGATTGATGCCATGATTTCATGGGAGAATGAAAATTATCGTGGTATCTTCGATATGGCAACCGGGACAGGAAAAACCTATACCGCTCTCGGTGCGTTAGAGGTTTTGTGCAATAAAGTAAAATCTAATCTTGGGGTATTCATTGTCTGTCCGTATCAGCATCTTGTCGAGCAATGGGTAACAGATATTAAGGCTTTTGGGATCAAGCCTCTTATTTGCTATTCAGGATATGACTGGAAGAAAAAATACAAATCCTTGATCAGCGATTTTAAGCTGGGCGTTATAAAAAATTTCTGTGTTGTCACAACCAACGCTACTTTTGCATCTGAAAATATGCAAAAGGAAATCGATAAGCTAAAGGGGAATGTTTGCTTAGTTGTTGATGAAGCACATAATTTCGGCGCTAAAAAGCAGCTTGAGTGCATGAAAGAAGTATTTAAGTATCGCTTGGCATTATCTGCAACTTTAGAACGGCATCACGATGATGAAGGCACACAAAAATTGAAAAATTATTTTGGCAACAAGTGTATCGAATATTCTCTGGCACGGGCGATTAAAGAAGATAAGCTTACCCCTTATTACTATCACCCGATTCCGATATATCTCGATGACGATGAGCTTGAAGCCTATAATGAGCTTACCGAAAAAATTATAAAGATATTGCAGAACTCAAAAAAAGACGAGCCTATGCCGAAGCTTGCCGAGACACTGCTGATAAAAAGAGCGAGGATTATTGCCGGAGCCAGGAACAAACTGAAAGCGCTTTATGAAATCATAAAAGAGCGGTATGTAACGGAAAATCAAATTTTAGTTTACTGCGGCGCTACAACTGTGGAGAACAGCAGCTATATTGAAGGCAAGATTGATGAGGAAGAAAAACGGCAAATCGAGATAGTCGTTGATATGCTCGGAAACAACTTGGGTATGAGGGTTTCAAAGTTTACCTCAGAAGAAAATGCAGCCGAGCGTGAAATGATAAAAGAGAATTTCGCAGATGGTACAATGCTTCAGGCTTTAGTTGCTATTCGATGCCTGGATGAAGGTGTTAATATCCCCGGAATAAGAACAGCGTTTATTCTCGCAAGCAGCACCAATCCAAAGGAATATATACAGCGGCGCGGCAGGGTATTGAGAAAAGCACCCAACAAGCCGTTTGCAAGGATATATGACTTTATTACTTTACCAAGAAATATTGACGAGCCGATGCATGGCAGTGAGTATCTTAACAGCGAGTACTCCTTGATAAGGCGTGAATACGAAAGAATGGAAGATTTTGCGAGCTTAGCGGAAAACTCATCCGATGCAGCGAAATTGCAGGAAAAAATTGATGATTTTTATAAGCTGAACTATATAGGGGGTAAAGATTATGGAATCTAATAATGACAAAAAGCTTGAGCTTAACCCGGATAGCTTGAAGATATTGAAAAATCGGATTTATCTCATGGAGAGAGAAAACCACAAAACTAAAAAGTACAAGGATAATGAAATGGTAGAGCGAATCCGGAAATTGATTGAAGCGGAGGTTGATAAAAATGATAATTAAGAGTATCGCGTTAAATAACTTCCGTCAATACAAAGGAGCGCAACCGCCGATTCTCTTTTCAACTGATAAAGAGAAAAATGTAACTGTTATCCTGGGTGTCAACACAAGTGGAAAGACCACGCTAATTCAGGCGTTTGAGTGGTGCCTATATGAATATGAAAAGGTAAACTTTAAGTCCCGTGATGTTCTTAACATTGAAGTAGCAAAGGCAATGGGTCTATATACTTCCCAAGAGGTGTACGTTGAAATTGTCTTAATTCATGAAGATAAGGAGTTTACCATACGAAGAACACAGAAGTTTACTAAATCCGATGCCGATAAAATCAAGGCAGAGAGATCTGTATTGAAAATTCAATACAAGGAAGATAATGGTGAACAACAAGCTGTCCCCTCTTATGAATGTGAAAACACCATAAATAAGATTTTACCAGAGGCATTATCGGATTATTTTTTCTTTGATGGTGAGCGCATAGCAGATATTAACAATCGCGGTGATGTCGTCGCGGCTGTCAGAGGTTTGATGGGCTTAGATGTTGTCGGTGAAGCAAAAGACAGATTAGATCCTAATAAGGCTTCCTCTGTCACAGCAAAATTCAGTAAAGAGCTTGACGTTGGTAGCGATCAAAAAAATAATAAGCTAAAGAATGACCTTACCGATGCCCAGACAAGGTTAGATACACTAAATATAAGGAAAAATGAAGTAAAAGATGAAATAGAGTACTATGAAAGAAGAAAAGAGGAGCTTTCCGCTCAAATACTCGCAAACAAAGATGAGAAGCATAATCAGGACAAAAAACTTTCACTTGAAAAAGATATTGTTCAAATCACTAAGAATATTGAGAATACCGAAAGCCGCATCGTCAAGGATTTTACAGCAGGAGCAATAAAATTCTTTGCTACGCCCCTCATTCATTATGCCATTAAGGTTATTGATGAAGCAAAATATAGCGGTGAGGGCATTCCTCATATGCGTTCAGCAGCTATTGACTTTATATTGGAAAGGAAAAAATGCATATGCGGCTGTGATCTGAGCAAAAACGAAGAGGCAAGAGAGAACATATTGTTTGAGCAGAGCTTGTTGCCACCCCAACATTTAGGTACTATTCTGCACACTACCAAGGATACATATAAGCGTTATTTGAAGGAAGCCCAAAGCTTTTGTAAAACTATTCTGGAAAATCACACAGAATATCGCAACAACAGAAATTATTTGGGCGAAAAGACGGACGAATTAAAAAATGTAAGTGCTAAAATTCAAGGTAACATTGATGTTGCTAAGATTGAGCAGGACTATCAGAAAAACGAGAAAACTTTAAAAGACAAGAGAGAGCTGCTATTGAAGATTTCTTCCGATATCGGTGCTACAGAAAAAGAAATAGCTGAAATCGAAAAAACTATTGAACGATTGACCATAGTATCGGATAAAAACGAGAGGTTAAGAAAATGTATCGCTTATGCAAAAGCTGTATATGAATGGTTAAAAGCCGGTTATGACAAGCAGGAAAAGGAAGTAAAGGAGCGCTTGCTGGAAAGCGTAAACAACATTTTTGAAAAGATGTATCACGGAAAACGTCACGTTACCATTAATGACCGTTATCAAATTGTATTAATGACACTTTTGGATAATGACGAAGTGAAGACTGACGAGAGTAAAGGCTTAGAAGCTGTTAAAAACTTTTCTTTTATTTCTGGTTTGGTCGATTTAGCAAGACAAAAAGCTCACAAAGGAAACGATGTCACAGAAGATGAGGACATTCCCGTTAATACTGAGCCATATCCTCTTGTTATGGATGCCCCGTTCTCTAATGCAGACGAAATCCATATAAACAATATCTCCAAAATCATTCCAGAAATTGCAGAGCAAGTTATTTTAATGGTTATGCAGAAAGATTGGGAGTATGCAAGACCTGCCTTAGAGGACAAAATCGGATGTAGTTATTTTATTGAGAAAATTAACAACTCCGATACCAATTCGGTCATAAGGAGGATTATATAATGTTTAATAATGACTATGAACTCAAAGGCAAGCATGCTACATATATACGTTTTTTAAGTGCAACAACAAATAGGCTTGATAAGACAGCAAAAGCTGCAGGCATAATAAATACAGCCGTCGACATCTATGCTATTGCACCTTTAATAGGATTGGCATACAACAAGAAAGCTACTGAAGATAATTCTTCAAATGATACTTATAGCATTTTGGCATCGCAAATAATCAATCACCAGGCAGATCTCGATTTTGCTTTTCGACTTGTAATGCTTGCGGATAACTCTACAGAGTTGTCCAGTGATGAAAAAATTGATCGCGCTTTCAGACAAGATGAACAGCCTGAAAAATTAGCTGAAAACTTAGAATTATTCCATCAATATATGCGCGGAGGCATTGAATGGCTTTACGAGCATTTTACCGACGGAGCAACCACCAGAGAGGATTATTTGGAAAAGGTATATGAAGTCGTGAATCTTTATAATGAGGATTTTGCTATCAGTGTTTAGCATTTAGCTTTGAAAAACATTTCAACAAATTAGAGCATTGATTCGGAGAGGGTATTATGTATGCCATATGATATTTCTGAAAAACTCAAGATTGCTGTTACTACACGTGCGATATTCAAACTTGAGCAGGAAAATGAGATCTTTGAGAAAAAAGGTCGGGCTGAATATGAAAAATACCAAATAGAGCATGAAGATGATATTTTAATTCCTGGCGCTGCTTATTCTTTGGTTTCTGCGTTGCTTAAGCTTAACAGCATTGATAAACTCAATCATAAAATTGAAGTAATCATAATGTCAAGAAACAGCGTCAATACCAGTCTTCGCGTTTTTAATTCAATTAAGAATTATAACCTTGACATTTCAAGAGGAATATTTACAGGTGGTGGTGATTTAGCACCATACCTTGAAGCGCTTAAAATAGACTTGTTCTTGACGGCAAATCCCTATGATGCGCAAGCCGCAATTAACAGAAAAGTACCCGCAGCAACACTTTTAACAAATAACATTCCAGATTACAATATAGGAGACAGTGTTAGAGAAATTAGGATTGCATTTGACGGTGATGCTGTACTTTTTTCTGAAGAATCTGAAGCAATATACAAACAAAAAGGGCTTGAAGCATTTGCTGCAAATGAAGAGCTGAATGCGAAAAACCCTATGAATGAAGGTCCTTTTGCAAAATTCCTTAAAACAATTGCAGAAATCCAGAAAAATATTCAAGACACTGATCTCAATATTAGAACGGCACTTGTAACTGCGCGTAATGCGCCTTCACATGAGCGGGTTGTCCGGACTTTGCGTGCATGGGATGTATGTATTGATGAAGCTTTCTTTTTAGGTGGTATATCTAAAACAGAAGTATTAAAAGCATTTGGTGCACATATCTTTTTTGATGATCAGATGACGTATACAGAAGCTGCTTCGAGTGTTATTCCCTCTGGAACTGTACCTTACCAAGCCGGAAGTACACTAAATGAAGAATAATAAACTAGCGAGTGGATTAAGCAACGATTACAGGCAATCCAACTACATAAGGAAGCTATCGATGAGTGGGATGATCGTGGAATAAAGCGAAGTGCGATTGTCAACGAAAAATTGATCCAGGTGATATTGAAAAAATGATCCGCTAACGATATTGAATAAGTGATCCATTTAAGGCATAAAGAAACAAAAGCACTGGAAAGAGTTTCCCCGTGGGGAAAGCGGCGAATCAAACGTTACAGTGCGCTGGAGCGGAATATTGCCGTACGGTAAGCGAATGGAACAAAAAGAATGAAGGAAAACCGTGGGAGTATGCGATTGTCGCCGATAAAAGCATTCAGTCCAATTCAAGTTTTAGATCAGAGAATTGCAAATTACCGTAATGTGCCCTTCGCAACACAATATATAGTGATTAGCCCAGATATATCTATCAGTATATTGTATTGCGAAGTTTTTTATAAGAGATTTGAAATTCTCTCAGATAAGTGAATTGCAAATTACGATAATGTGCCCTTCGCAACACAATATATAGTGATAAGCCCAGATATATCTATCAATATATTGTGTTGCGAAGTTTTTTCTATGAAATTTGCAATTCGCTCAGATACTTGATTGACACACGCTCACCGCTTGAGCTTTTGATTGACAAGGCGGAACAATGACCAGTAGTATAAGAATAGAAGTTTGCTATATTTTAGAAGGAGGAGGTGTGACGGAATGAGCGCAAATAACACTCAGCCAACATACAAAAGACAAAGATTCCTGTTGGCGTTTATCCGCCAGCTTCAAGGTGGCGTAACATCCACCGACTTGCAGAAGTTGGTATTCCTTCACACGATGTCGGAAAATTCAGATTTTTACGAGTTTATTCCATATAAGTACGGCTCGTATTCTTTTCAGCTTGCGGAGGATTTGGATATCCTCCACAGAGACGGGTACTTGTCTATTGAATACGCGCCGGAGAGCACACGGATTAAAGCTGTCGGGGAATATCCACAAGAAACTCCTTTTCGGATAGCAACAGAGCGAGGCAACGCTCTTATACGCAAAGCATACCGTGAATATCCGTACTACGCAATTAACAGCGAAATCACAGAAAGACTCTTTCGCGGAGAGGAATTAGAGCAATTTAATAACGTAAAACAAACCTATGCCAAAACAGAACAAGTCTTGTTCACGATAGGCTATGAAGGTAAAAGCATTGAAGCATTTATTAATACCCTGATTCAAAATGATATTCGTCTGTTGTGCGATGTTCGCAAAAACCCACTAAGCCGCAAGTTCGGGTTTTCTAAAGGCAAGCTCGAACACATTACGGAAACAGTAGGCATTAAATATGTTCATATTCCTGACCTTGGGATTGAATCCGATAAACGCAGTTCGCTCGAAACGGTCGAGGACTATAAATGCCTGTTTAGCGATTACGCAGAGACGCTTCCGAACCTTAAGCCGTTGCTTGAACGGGTTTATTCACTATTATGCACGAATGTACGCATAGCCCTGATGTGCTATGAACATGAGCCGGAGATGTGCCATCGGCACGTCATTCGGGACTACATCGCAAATGCACACGCTATTAGGAGCGTGGATTTATGATGCCGGAAAAGAAGCGAATCTACATCGTCGTCAAGACATACCCAACAATTTCAAAAGAATATTCGGAGCTTGTCTGTACAGCAGGCGTCCTTGAGGATGGTTCGTGGATTCGCCTTTATCCGGTTCCGTTTAGGAAGCTTGATATTGACCGGAAATACCCAAAGTACACATGGATTGAGATTGAGGCAACGCGTAACACAAATGATTTTCGTTCCGAGACATACCGTCCTAACCTATCCACCATTTCGGTCGAGCCGAGACCTACTAAAGCCGATTGGGACGAAAGGCGCAGAATTATTTTCAAGAACAAAAAGGTTTACACGAATCTCCAAGAGCTAATCGACAAGGCAAAATCAGATGGGACTTCGCTTGCTATATTTAAGCCAACGAAGGTGCTTGATTTTATTGCTGAGGAAGTCGAGCGCGACTGGGATCAAAATAAGCTGGCAATCTTGAAAGGACTGTCGCAACAGTTGAATCTGTTCCAAACCCCAGAGGAGATTGCGGAAGAATTCAAGGTTGTTCCCAAAGTGCCGTACAAGTTTTCCTACAAATTAGAAGACGATGCAGGTAGGCAGTCCACGATGATGATTGAGGACTGGGAGATAGGGATGCTGTACTTTAACTGTTTGAAAACGGCAAAGGGTGATGAAGGCGTGGCTATATCCAAGGTTAAAAAGAAATACTTTGACTACTTTATCACGCGCGATCTTCATTTCTTTCTCGGCACCACAAAGCAATTCCATCACGTTGCGCCCAACCCATTTATTATAATTGGTGCGTTCCACCCGCCGATGTTGTTGAATCGGCAAATGAATTTATTCGATATATAAAAAACATTTTCATACGAAAGCAAAAGAATGCAATCCTTCGTCCCAATTTGAGGATGTTTATTGGGCTAAACCGGTTAAACTTCCCACGGATTCGGGATAGGGATGATGTTTAGAGATGCAAGACGGAAGACAAGTTATTATTTGTTTTTCTTTATTTTTAGCGCGATCTCTGGAAAAGCTTTTTCCAATTGAACGATGATCCAGCCGCGTACATCCTGGCTGCCTTCCTGCCACATTTTAACCAGCAATATAAAAAATGCTCGCAATTTTGAGTCCGGGACATAGATCAAGTTTTCATTGGAATCCTTTTCGGAACCGTCATCGCCAAATAGAATCCAATCGGTGGAAACCCCATAGAAACGCGCCAGTTTCATCACCGTGGCAATCGACGGCTGATGCTGATCATTTTCGACCCGGCTTAAATTGCTTTTCGCGATCCCAATCGCTTTAGCCGAGTCATTCACTGTTAAATTCATATTCTTTCTAGCGGTTGTCAGGCGTTGACCAATGGTATCCATGTTGCGAATGAAGCACCTTTCGCTTGACATTACAATATTATATCCGCTGCTGCTTTCCGCAAACTTTTTGGAATCGCTGTTCACTTTCCGCCGGAATATGCACTTATAGGCAACAGGGAGTAGATTTTATAATTGGTATGAACTCACCCCCCAGTTATTTTGATGGTTTTTGGTTGACCCTATCCGCCCCCTCTCTTTCTGAGACAGGCCTGGTAAATCGCCTAAAAAGAGAGGGGGACCGAGGGGGTGAGTTCAGTCCGGAAATTTCAGCTTAAATTTCCGTAGTTATCATTTTCAGACATGGCTCCGTTAAAGTATCATGCGGTAATTCATTTCCCGAGCTAACATAATAATCAGTTTTTATAATTTTAAAAACTTATTACCTCATTTAAATTAGCTTCAATTTGATATTTTTCAATTAATTTCTTCAATTCTACTATCAATGCATTATGCGTTTGCACTAATTCGACATTACTTAGCGATATAGAGTCAATTATTTCACTTTCGATATCCCAAATTGTTTTCGTAGGGGAAGGATCTGTTCCATAGCGTGGGATGATATGCCAATGAACGTGGGAGCATGAATTACCAAGTGATTCACAGTTTATTTTTTTGGCCTGAAAAGCATTTTGAACTGCCTCAGAAACTACAGTCATTTCAAATAAGAATTTGTTTCTAAACTCTATGGGCAGCAAGTGGAGTTCACTAGCACATATTTTACTTATAAAGAAAGTGTACCCTTTAAAATATTGCCATCTGTTACTCAAAAAAATATAACCTGTTTCGAGTTCCCCGATAAAGTACTTATTCTCTTCATATCTTTTTGATATCCATTCACATACGGAACAGTTATTACCATCCAATTTTGATCACCTCTTGAGGAATATGATAAGGATAAAAATGTCAAGAAATTTCTTGAAGATTTAAGTCAATTTATTTATCCGTCCGATACTTTCTAAAATTCTCCTCACTGATCGGCAGCAGAAAAATCACCGGATCCAATTCCAACCCTGTCGCTATGGCGAACAAAATATCCAATGAATAAGAAATATCTGAGCCGGATGCTTTGATCTTGCTGATATAGCTTTTGTTATAATTAATTTTCTCGCCCAAAGTACCCTGCGAGATACCCCGTTTGCTGCGATAAAAAATAATAAAGAGCTAATTTGCCGGTCCTTCGGGAAATAAGGTTTTTCAAGAGGTTGAGAAAGTGAAAGGGATTTGAGGAACTTTAACTGTTTTTTCTTACAGAATCTAACTGCTAAAGATTAAATTGAATGACTATAGGAAGAAAGAGAGGCTACAGAAAAAACGGTTTTTCAAAAGAAAAGAGCAAAGTTACAGGGAAGTGGGTCATTAAGTTACAACTCTGTCACTTTACGCTACTACCCTAACAGATACCATAATTAAGAACGTTTTTATAGGAAAAAACCGTCGAGGAATATCGCGAGAATAGCTAACCTCGCTACTCTAAATAACACCAATCTGCCCAATATGCGGCAGCCGGTGCCACGATCATTGCTGAGTTTATGATCGCGAATACTTAAACCGAATATACTCCAACAACACTCTTACTTCATCCCTCGCCCCGTCGGGCAACCTTTCCAGTATCGAAACTTCCTCGCATACGGAATCCATTCCGCGACTGTCGGTCCGCCCCAGTAAATAATCGGCGCTCACTCCATAAAAATCGGCGAGCTTCACCAAAGTATCGAGAGAGGGTTCTCGATTGCCGGATTCGTAGTTTCCCACGGAACGGCCATCGATATTGAGAGATTTGCCGATCTCATCTTGCGACAAATTTCGTTCTTTGCGCAACCTTCTTAATCGTTCTTGGAACACTTTGTTCTCCATAAATTTAGTATACCGCAGGAATATATAGTAATTGTGCTTCATATTGTTCTATTATTTATTGACACAATTCATTTTGTTCGATAAAATAATTGTAAAGATATGGAACAAAGAACTCGGTTATTGTTGTAACGGGTTTAATTGCGAATTGAGGTATCGATCGAAGTGGCCATCAACACGGATACAATTTCATTACAAATGCTCTACGAACGGATCGAGCTTCTCCGCGACCGGATGCAGCAACTGTGGAATGAAAAAGGATATACCGATCCCGAAGTTTTAAACGCCAGCATCGAATTGGATGGTTTGCTGAATGAGTATCACCGGCGGGTCGCGGCAGAAGGACGGCGCTGAAAGTCCGGCGCCATGGAACCGGGAATGCCGGCGGCTTTTGTCCCGCGCCAATCGGAGAGCTAAAAACTTCAAAATAGTTCGCGTCCGGTGATTGCGGAGAGCCCCAAGGGAAGGGCTCTCTTTTCTTTCGGCCTCGTTTTATGAATACGTGACCGGGTGAGGAGCGAAAAGAGGCTCATTTTGTAAATCACGGCGCTCTTTGGGTGACAGAGAGAGCTCACTCAGTCGCCCGGCAAGCTCTTTTTGTGGATAAGCGAGCTGGTTTTGTGGATGGGCGAGCTTGCTCAGTCGTTCAGCAAGCTCGTTTTGTGGATAAGTAAGCTTGTTTTGTGAATGAGCGAGCTCGCTCAGTCGCCCGGCAAGCTCTTTTTGTGGATAAGCGAGCTGGTTTTGTGGATGAGCGAGCTTGCTCAGTCGTTCAGCAAGCTGATGATTATAAAGTTAGATCCGCATAGGTAATCGGGACATGAGAAACGCAAGCTCTGAGCAATTTATCAAAGATCCGTTCTTCACAA
>NZ_SLUN01000055.1 GCF_004340685.1 Hydrogenispora ethanolica
AAATTTTGCCCTTCTCAATTTGCTGGTTTTGTGACTTTTCATTAAAAAGGGAGTGTCGTTTACTACCTCTTTGGTAGTTTTGCGACACTCCCTTTCCTTTTCCATCCACTCCTTTGGCGGCCGTGGATCCTGTGGCGGAGAGCGCCGCGCTTACCGGGACCGTCGCGGTTGTCGCGGGGATCACTGCCGCTGTTCCTTTAGCTCTCCAAGCGATGACGGCAATCATTGCCACAGTTGTTTGGGTAGCAGATACCGAACCGGCGGGGGCTGCCACAGCCGGTTCGGTTGGAGAAATCCCCGGAGCGGCCGTCCCGGAGGCGTTTCGGTTGCTGCAACACCGCGCCGCCCCGGAGGGCTCAGCCGTGGGTCGATAGATTTTCGTCCGATTGATACAGAAGTTCGGCCTGATCCGGCCCGGTGCCCGGAATGCCGCAGGCATCGGCCTGGCAAAGCCGGCAAAATTGAGATACGGGGAGATATGCCTGGGCCGCCTGCCGCGCCTCGTGCAACTGCAACGGCGAGGGGACTTGGAAGGCACTGGGGTAGTGCCCGGGGTACAACGGAACGATATTAATCAGCGCCGCTCCCAGCTGCGCCATGACCTTGGCGATCTCGCCGATGTGGCGGTCGTTGACTCCCGGAATCAAAACGGTGTTGATCTTCACGGCGATCCCGAAGCCGATCAGCTTGCGGATCCCCGCCAGCTGCGCCGAGATGAGCAGGCGAGCGGCGTAATCGCCGGTGTAGTATTTCCCGTTCAGCAATACATACGAACAGATCTGCTTCAGCAAGTCGTAGCGCAACGCATTGACGGTCACGGCGACGGTCTTCACCCCGGCGGCCGCGATCCGTTCCGCCCGGTCGACCAGCATCAAGCCGTTGGTGCTGAGGCACTTAATCAAGGCGGGAAACTCCCGGTGAACCCGCTCCAAGGCTTCCAGCGCGTCACCGGTGGCCAAGGGATCACCGGGGCCGGATACGCCGACCACGGTCAGTTGCGGGCACAACTCCAACGCCCGGGCGACCAGCTCCACCGCCTGCTCCGGCGCGACCAGCGCGTCCGGCCCGGCGCATTTATTCGACCCGTTACTACAGTAACGGCATTGTATGTTGCAACTGGGACTGACCGGTAGATGCAACCGGCCGTATCGGAAATGGGCATCCGGATCGAAACAGGGGTGTTTATGGAAAAGCGCTTCTGCCGCACCGCGCTGGGGAATCACAATCAACCAATCCTTCCGGGCCGTGAACCCTTTTTAACCTCCATCCCCCGGTTGTGCGGAGTTCCGCATTACCGGCGGGGACTGTATTTATGCTATAACTGTTAGCTATATTTGTCAATAGCGTTACCGGACCAGGAGCTACCCGGCAGGGATGCCTTCGCGCCGCAGCGAACCGTGAAAGAATACAAAATTTCAGTGGATTTCATGATTGCAACTTCTGATAGATCATAGTATCATAAAAATTTGCAGTTTACTAATTTTGCGCAATTCTCAAAAAGCCGACCGGCCCAAAAGATTCCAGTTTAGCAGCGGTTCTTCCAGAAGCTGGTCTCCCTGATTTTTCTTTTGTGAATATTATTTTGGAAATATTGACATTTCCGCTCTTTTGTTATAATAATTGATTTGGTTTAATCATATAAGCTGGGCATGATGATCGATTTTGAAGCGGAGGTTGAGAGATGGCGGATTCCCTCATCAGTTTATTGAATGTTTCCAAAGATTATAACGGCAGTGAAGCCATTAAAGATATCACTCTCCACATCAAGCGCAATGAGTTTCTCACCATGCTTGGTCCCAGTGGTTGCGGTAAAACAACCACGCTCCGCATCATCGGCGGTTTTGAACATCCATCCGAAGGCCAGATCCTCTTCGAAGGAATCGACATCGACAGTCTGCCACCCTATAAGCGGAGGGTCAATACGGTCTTCCAAAAATACGCCTTGTTTCCCCATATGAATGTCTATGAAAACATCGCCTTCGGCTTAAAAATCAAAAAGCTGGAGAAAAAAGTGATCGACCGCAAGGTCGGCCTGATGCTAGAACTGGTCGCTCTGGCCGGCTATGAGCGGCGCGCCGTGAATTCGTTGAGCGGTGGCCAGCAGCAGCGGGTGGCCATTGCCCGGGCCCTGATCAACGAGCCCGATGTCCTGCTCCTGGATGAGCCGCTGGGCGCCTTGGACCTGCAGCTCCGGAAAGAGATGCAACTGGAGCTGAAAGCCATGCAGAAACGGCTGGGAATCACCTTCGTCTATATCACCCATGATCAGGAAGAAGCGCTGACCATGTCGGATACGGTGGTGGTCATGAACCGCGGCCGGATCCAGCAGATCGGCGAACCCGAAGCGATCTACAACGAACCGGTGAATTCATTTGTGGCCGGTTTCATCGGCGAAAGTAACATCGTCGAAGGGATCATGCTGGAGGATTTCCTGGTGGATATGGCGGGGAAACTGGTCCGCTGTTCGGATAAGGGGTTTGCCCGCAATGAAGCGGTCCAGGTGGTGATCCGCCCCGAGGACCTGAAGATCGTCGAGCCGGAAGAGGGCATTTTCAGCGGCATCGTCCGTTCCGCCACCTTTAAAGGCGTTCACTACGAGATGATCGTCGCGGCCGACGATATCCAATGGATCATTCACAGCACCCGCGTGCGGTCGGTCGGGATCGAAGTGGGACTGCGCGTTGATCCTTTCGATATCCACATCATGAAAAAGGTGATGGATTGATGAAAAAAACCTGGCCCGCTTACCCCTATATTTTTTGGATGGTCATCTTCACCGTGGTCCCACTCTCGCTGTTGCTCTATTTCAGCCTGACCACCAGGACCGCGGCTGGGGCGACGACCTTTTCGTGGGAGCATTTCGGTCGCTTTTTCGAGCCGATCTATCTCAAGGTGCTCTTCCGCTCGTTGCTGCTGGCGGGGATCAGCACCTTGTTCTGCTTGGTCCTCGGCTATCCGGCCGCCTTTATTCTGGCCGACCGGAAGCTGAATCATAAAAACACCCTGGTTTTATTGATGGTGCTCCCGATGTGGATGAACTTCCTGTTGCGCACCTATGCCTGGCTGACCCTGCTGGAGCGGAAAGGACTCATTAACACGCTGCTCGGCCACATCGGCCTGCCGCCGCTGAATCTGCTGTATAACGATTTTGCGGTCACCCTGGGGATGGTCTATAATTTCCTGCCCTTTATGGTCCTGCCGATTTATTCGGTACTGAGCAAAATCGATCACAGCCTGATCGAAGCCGCCGAGGACTTGGGCGCCGATCCCACCTACACCTTTCGCAAGGTGGTCTTCCCGTTGAGCCTCCCGGGAGTGGTCTCCGGCATCACCATGGTTTTCATGCCCGCGGTCACCACTTTCGTCATCTCCAGGCTTTTGGGCGGCGGCCAGTACACCCTGATCGGCAATCTCATCGAGCAACAGTTTCTGACCGTCGGCGATTGGAATTTCGGTTCGGCGATTTCGGTGGTCATGATGTTGATCATTCTGGTGGGAATGGGCTTCACCTCCCGCTATGAAAAAGGTCAGGAGGGCGGCGGCTTATGGTAAAACTCTTCATGAAGCGCGGCTATCTTTTCGGGATCTTTCTCTTTTTGTACGCGCCCATTATCGTCCTGGCCTTGTATTCGTTCAATAATTCCCATTCCCGCGGCGTCTGGGACGGCTTCACGCTCAAGTGGTATATTCAGATGTTCCAGGACCGGCAGATCCTGACCTCATTGTATTATTCCCTGGTGATAGGCACCATCGCCTCCCTGGTGGCCACCGTGATCGGAACCATGGCGGCCTTCGGGATCGATAATATGAAGAGTCTGCCCCAGGGGACGGTCATGAACCTGACCTATCTGCCGGTGCTCAACCCGGACATCGTGACCGGTATCGCGTTCATGCTCTTATATATCTTTCTCCACCTGCAGCTCGGCTTCATGACTTTATTGCTGTCACATGTGACTTTCAATATTCCCTATGTCATCCTTTCGGTACTGCCCCGCATCAAGCAGCTGGACCGGAGTATGTACGAGGCTGCGCTCGACCTGGGTGCCACGCCCGCTCTCGCCTTTCGCAAGGTAATCTTGCCGGAGATCATGCCGGGCGTGCTGACGGGGTTGTTGCTGTCATTCACTCTTTCTTTGGACGACTTCGTGATCAGTTTCTTTACGACCGGTTCGGGCGTGTCCAACCTTTCGATCACCATTTATTCCATGGCCCGCCGGGGCATCAATCCCAAGATTAATGCCCTTTCCACTCTCATGTTTGTCAGCGTGCTGACGCTGCTCATTATCGTCAACATTATGATGGCGCGGCAAAAAGCGGTCAAGTCAAAGGAGGCGTAGCGAAAAGTGAAAAAAGTTTTGGGTATCCTGTTCGTCCTGGCTATCTCCATTTCCGCCCTGCTCTTGGGCGGTTGCGGAGCCCCCAAAAAAGAACTGAACGTCTACAATTGGGGCGATTACATCGACGAATCGGTGTTGCGGGATTTCGAGAAGAAGTATCAGATCAAGGTGAATTACGATACCTTCACCACCAATGAGGATATGTACGTGAAGATCAAGGCCGGCGGCAGCCATTACGATGTGCTGGTTCCGTCGGATTACATGATTAAGCGGATGATCGACGAGGGAATGCTGGAGAAGCTGGATTTCGCCAAGATTCCCAATTACCGCTATATCGGAGCCGCTTTTAAAAACCTCGGCTACGATCCGCGGAATGAATATTCGATCCCTTATATGTGGGGCACCGTCGGTATTCTTTATAATAAAACGATGGTCACCGGCCAGCCGGATAGCTGGAAGATCCTCTGGGATAAAAAGTATGCCAAACAGATTCTAATGCTGGACAGCCAGCGGGACAGCATCGGCATCACCTTGAAAATGCTGGGTTACTCCCTGAACAGTAAAGACCCGGCCGAACTCGAGCAGGCCAAGAAAGCGCTGATCGAACAGAAACCGTTGGTGTTGGCCTACGTCGTTGACGAGGTCAAGGACAAGATGATCTCCGGCGAAGCGGCCCTGGCGGTCGTCTGGTCCGGCGACGCGGTTTACTGCCAACGTGAAAACAATGACCTCGGCTACTTCATCCCGAAGGAAGGCTCCAATCTCTGGTTTGACGCGCTGGTCATTCCGAAAGGCTCGCAACATAAAAAAGAAGCCGAACTGTTCCTCAACTACTTATGCGAGACCGGCATCGCTTACCGCAACGCCGATTATATCGGCTACGCCTCGCCGCATACCGGAGCAGTCAAAAAATTGCCGCGGGATCTCACGTCGGACCGCTCCTTCTACCCATTGCCCGAAGATCTGAAAAACTCCGAGGTCTTTGTGGACTTGGGCAGCAGAATGAAGGATTTCGATCGCATCTGGACCGAGGTCAAATCGCAATAAACTGAAGCCTCGGTATGAATTGATTTATGAAAGCGGCGCTCCCTGAGGAACGCCGCTTTTTCAATGCCAAGTTACCCGAACTTCCTTTCCCTTCAGCCTCCGGTTGATCATTCCTTTCACTATCCCGGAGACCAGACCCAAAGCGTGATCCATCCGCAGGTCGGTCACTTCGTCGATGCGGATCAGACCCGCCATGGCATCCGGGTCGACCCAGGCGTGAGTTTCGATGGCTGCTTGCCCTTGAAAAGAAAATCGCATCAGCTTCCGATACGTTCCGTTCATATCAAAACGGGCTTCAAACTGGCCGGGCTCGACACCCAACACCAGATCGTCCAGTCGGTTCAGGGTAAAGGTGGTGCCGTCTCCCGTACCCGAGACCGGCAAAATCCGGTTGATAGCCACCTGAAGCAACCGGCCGAAATTGTCCTTGCCTAAAACTTCCGCCGCGGCCGCCGGCGGCTCGCCGTACCAAAACTCTTTACCCGCCAGGCTTTTATCCGCTAGCTGGCGGGCTGCATCGCTGACCATTCCCGGTACCTTTTCCAGCCGCAATTCGTTGATCCGCAGCAATCTGAATCCCAGCTTCTGTTCGTCCGGGACCATCAATCCCGCCCCACTTAAGATGACTTGACCCGGCTGATGAATCCGGAAGAAACTCTTTTGATAGTCGACCGTAAAATCGCAATCCAGTCTGAACTGTTCCTGATCCCAATCCATCCGGAAACCGTTCAACCGGGTAATGGTGAGCGTCATGTCGCCGCTCTTGACCTCATGGGGGATGAGTTTTGCGGCGGCGACCTTCTCCAACAGAACCGCCGTGGTCTCCTGATCCAACGGCAGCCAGCGGGGCTCTTCCGCAAAGCTGCAGCATGACCAGGCTATCAGCAGCAACCAAAAGACGGCCAGCAGCCTTAGAGGTTTGGCGAGCCGTCCCGTCCGTTTTTCCCATAAGCCGTTCATATTGTCAATACCCTCTTTCTCAGTCCAAAAACACGCTTTGAAAACCTGCTCTTCCTATTGCGCGCGAATGCTCGCTTCCTTTCATGCCAAGATTTCCCGCCAGGTTTCCGGCTGACTATCCTATATCCCTCTTCAACGATCTGCTCCAGCCGGGCGTCAGTCGAGCCATTTAGCAATCTTCCCTAGATGATCGGCGATCAAATCCGGCTGGTGCGGAGACTCCGCCAGATCCTGTGGTTGAGTCTCTCCGCTCAGCACCAAAATAGTCGTAATCCCCGCTTGACGACCCATGGCGATATCGGTATAGAGCCGATCGCCGACCATGGCCACGGATTCGGGTTCCAAACCGAATTTGGCGCACAGCGCTTCCACCATTTCCGGATTCGGCTTGCCAATCACTTTGGGCGTCACTCCGGTGGCCGCCGTAATCAAGGAGGCCATCGCGCCGCAATCCGGAATCGGCCCTTCCGGAGTGGGGCAGTTGAGATCGGGATGGGTGGCGATGAACGGCACCCCGTTTCGCACCAGATCGCAGGCCAAACGAACTTTCTCATAGGTCAGGGTCAGGTCGAAGCCCAACACCACCGCCGCCGGTTGCCTGGGGGTTAGAACGAATCCGGCTTCCCGAAACTCTTCTTCCAAAGCAGGGGTCCCAATACAGCAAATCTCCTGGCCGAACCGGTGTTTCCGCAAATAATAAATGGTGGCTTCCCCGGAGGTGAAGATCTGCTCCGGCCGGGCCGCCACACCCAGCCGGGCCAGTTTGGCAACGTAATAGCGGGCATTTTGGGAAGAGTTGTTGGTGACAAAAATGAATTCTTTCCCCAGCCGTTGCAACCGGGCCAAAAACTCCAACGACCACGGAAAAAGCTGTTCTCCAAGATAGACCGTGCCGTCCAAATCCAGCAAAAAGGTACGGATCGCAGACAGCCGTTGCCGTATTTCGGCGGGAGGGTTTTGACTACAATGCACGGTTGCTCTCCTTTAGTTGTCGAACCCCGCTTCCGGAGGTTCGAGGATGATCGGCGCTGACTTCATGAGGGATGCGCTTGCGAACGGCCGTCATCGGCCGGCCATGACTTGCGCCGCCAGTTCCGGCAGGATCCCCAGTTCGTTGGCGAGAGTGAAGACGGAATAACGTTTCCGATAGTCTTTGGCGTAAAGCAGCGCATTTTGTAACAATTCCCGGTCGATTCCGATCTCGGCCGCATCTACCGGAGCCCCGATGCTCCGGTAGACGCTTCGCAGTTGCTCCCAGGAAGGCAAAAAAGCCAATTGTTGCCGGATCGCCGCCTGATTGCGCAGGAAAGTTTCGATGCGGCGTTCCTGTTCCGCTCCTTCCAAGTACAAATCGGGGTTATCGCGGATGATCGCCGGCCCCAGATCAGGGCCGTACTTGGCGACGACTTCCCGTTCTACGTCGGAGCGGGAAGGACGATTCCGGAGGATCTGAGCTACATTAAGGGAATTGAAATCCGTCTGCCAGAACTTTTCATAGCATTGCAGCGCATAACCGGTGGCCACGCCCACGGCCGCGCCGTGGCTGGGCGGCGTCTCCCGTCGTTGCAGCTTCATCATCTCCCAGTAGTGTGCCATGTTATGTTCAATGGAGGCCACCGGACGAGTATTGCCGATGACCAAAATGGTCAGTCCGGCCAGGATCAGGGCCTCCAGCAAACTTTGAATTCCGGCGCTGGTTTGGCTACGAATCGCCTCATCGGAGGCAATAGACTTTGCCACCGCCTGGAGCACCAGATCGACGCATACCGGACAATAGTCTTCCTGATTGATGATCCGGCTCAACACCCAATCCGCGACCGCAATGTATTTGCCGATCACATCGCCAAAACCCGCCAGGGTCATGGCATAAGGCGCCTGCCGGATAATCTCCAGATCACAAAGGAGGGTGCGCGGATACCCCGCCGGCTTATTCACCTTCAAGCCGTTATGGATTAACGGAGCGACCACCGAGACATACCCGTCCATGGAAGCCGCCGTTGCCACGCTGACAAAAGGCCTGCCTGTCTGATGCGCGACAAAGCGGGTCAGATCGGTAACGACCCCCGAGCCGACGGCCACCAAAAATTCGATCGACCGGTCGAGGTGCAGTAATATTTCCCCCAAAGCCGTTTGATCGGGCTCTAATAACACTTGCCGTTCCAGCCGGCACAGCTTGACTTGGAATCCGTCATCCCTTAGCAGCTGCTCAACCTGACGGCCGGCCACCGCATAGGTGTTCGGATCGGCAATGAGCAACGCATGCGTTCCGTAATCGCGCTGCCGGATGTAAGCGGAGCAACGATCAATGATTCCGCTCCCGATATAAATATCGATCTCGGGGTCATAATGAGGCATATTGCAATCACAGAGAATCTTCGGTAAGATCAAGCGGTGATCCTGTGAATATTCGATCCCAACCTTCACGCGCATCCCTCCCAGCGATTTCATCCAAGATATTTCTTTATCACCGTGGGAATTCCTCTCATTCCGCAATAAAATTGCATTGCCTCAACCCAAAAAAACCCTCTCCCTTGGGAGAAGGTTAAGCCATCATGGTCTTGACGCGGCCTACGATATCGCCCGGTGCGGATTAATGCTCGGGATTCCGGAGCAACGTTTTTAAAACTTCATGGAGTTCGCCGACCTGATATGGCTTGACAATGGCTTGCTGAAAGCCGTATTTTTTGAAGTCAGCGATCACCGGATCGTTGGAATACCCGCTGGATACTATCGCTTTGACTTGCGGATCGATCTCCAGTAGTTTACCGAGGGCCTCCTGACCGCCCATGCCCCTCGGAACCGTCAGATCCAGAACTACCGCGTCAAAAGGCTTTCCTTCGGCCAGCGCCTGTTGATAGACAGTCATTGCCGCGGCGCCGTCCTGGGTCAGCTCGACTTGGTATCCCAAATCGCTCAACAACTCGCCCATGCTGTTCAGCAGCATCTGCTCGTCATCCATCAACAGAATGCGGCCTCGAGGAGGATTTTCGGCTTCGCCGTCCGGTTTCATCCGCCTCCTTGGCTGACGAACCGCCGGCAGATAAATCTGAAAGGTACTGCCTTTTCCCAAAACGGATTGAACGTCGATCCAACCGCCATGGCGTTGCAGCACCGAATAGGTAATGGTTAGGCCAAGGCCCTTATTCTGAGCGCGGGTCGTGAAAAAAGGGTCGAAAATCTTGCCGAGATTTTCAGGAGAGATTCCTTCTCCGGTATCCGTAAGGGTGACCCGAAGATAATCGCCTTGCTTCAGCAAGCAGGGCGATTCATCGTCAATGACGGCATTTTCAGCCCGAATCTCAATCGTTCCGCCGCCCGGCATTGCTTGCGCGGCATTGTTCAGCAGATTCGTGATGACCAAACTAAGCTGGCTCACATCAAACTCCGCCTCCCACAAGTCGGCCGCGAAAACGAACTTGCTCTGAATCCGGGTCTCATGTAAGGTCATTTGGGTAATCCGAGTCAAGAGCTCGGTCATGCTGGCTTGCTTCTTGATGGGAGCCCCGCCTTTGGCGAAGACCAGCAGTTGCTTGGTAAGGCCGGCCGCATTTTGCGCAATCGTGATGGTCTCCCGCAGATATTTTTCCACCGGCTTCCCCTTGGCGGCCATGATTTCAATCAATTGGACATTGGCCATAATGGCGGCCAGATAGTTATTGAAATCATGGGCAATGCCCCCAGCCAGCATCCCCAGGGATTCCAAGCGGTGGGCCTTTTCCAGTTCCGCCTCCATCAACTTGGA
This sequence comes from Hydrogenispora ethanolica, assembly GCF_004340685.1. NCBI lineage: Bacteria > Bacillati > Bacillota > Hydrogenispora > Hydrogenispora ethanolica. Next base: position 10,087 of record NZ_SLUN01000055.1, read on the forward strand.
CTTGGAGATATCCCGGTGAATGGCGGTCACGCCAAATAAATTCCCATGAATGTCCCTGGCAGACGAGAGGCTGATGGAAACGTCGATCTTGCGGCCATCCTTTCCCATCCGCGTCGTCTGATAGATTTGGATATTCTCTCCTTTCCGGAGCATTTCGCCGATGGTTTGATATTCTCCGTAAAGTTCCGACGGAACGAGCATGGAATACGGCCTGCCGATGATTTCGGAAGCAGCATACCCATAAAGTTTCTCCGCTCCGCTGTTCCAATGGGTGACCCAGCCTTCCATGGTAAAGCTGATGATGGCGTCGTCGGTAAAATCGATAATATTGCGCAACTCATTCTCCACCGAAAAACGGTATAAGGTCTCGCCAACAAACGGGGTCAACAGTTCAACTTCTTCAATGGTTTTCAGCCGGATCCAATCCGCGCGGGGGTCAGCCATATGAATAAACCCGATCACCTTCTCCTGATGCAGGATCGGAACTGCCGCCACGCTGAAGTAGCCGTTCCTGATGCAGAAACCGCGAAAGCCCTTTTGAGCTTCCGGGGGCAGACCGGCGCAAAAATCCGCGATATTACCACAATAAAACGACCCGTTGTCAGAGAGCATTGCTCGGTTAAAAGTCTCCTTTTCACCATGAAGGACTCGAATACAGGGGCAATCGTTGCAATGGTAAGAAAGCCAGTTTTCCGCTTCCCAAAACCGCTTGCTGAATCCGACAAACGACTCGTAGGGAACGTCTCCCAACTCGTTTAAGACTCTTATTCCCACGCACTTGCAACCACTGCGTTGTTGAATCAATCGGGTGACCCGATTGAGAAAATCCTTGGCTGAAAGCTGTTCCTTGAGGATCTTCGCAAGCTCTAAGAAGGCTTGGAGTTTTTCATCGGCATGATCAGAATCCGTTTTTAAAGAAAGGTTTTCCACACATTCAGCGGTTTGTTTCTTTAAACAGTCGGCCGGATAATGGGAACTCGTTTCCTTGCTGATCGAATTGTTCATAATCGCCCTCCAGCTCTGTTTTTTCCGTTACAACCTCTCTTCAAACGAAAATCAGAATTTGGAGAAACTGCTAATTTTGTTTGACTTTTATTCTAACTTGACTACTTCATAAAATAAAGCTCTTTTTAACCTTATCATGACAATTTAATTTCGTATACAAACAGCCCTCCTCTCCATCTATTTCCATAATTAACAAAACGTCGGGGACGTCAATAAGTTTCAACGCTCTTTTTTCAAGAATGATAAAAGAGCGCGGTTTTAACACGAAGCCATTCTCTTTCCGTTCATTAAAAAAACGACCTTCATGGGCCGTTTTTTTGATTTTCCGCTTTCTGGATGCAATTATCGTATTCCGGGAGTTTCGTTCCCGAAAAGGTTATCGAAAGTTTGATTACCGGGATAAGTCTGCATGCTCCACCGCCGCTTTGGTTTGGGGGAAGCCGAGTTCCATCCGGAGTTCATCCCGGTTTAAAGTAGCCGTTCCCATCTTCCGCACGACGATCCCGGCAGCGATGTTTGCCAGACTGGCTGCAGTGAGAAAATCCAATCCCGAAGTCAACCCCAGTATCATCATGCTGGCTACAGTATCCCCAGCCCCACTGACATCGACCACTTCAGATTTGTTATAAACCGGTAGATGATGGATGGCGCCATCCGGTAAAAACAGCGACATTCCTTCGGGACCCCGGGTGATCAGCACTGCCTGGCAATGGAGCGAGGTTAGAATTTCCCGGCCGGCATCCTCCAATTGGCTCAAATTGCGAATGGAATAACCTACAAATCGCGATGCTTCTTCGAGATTCGGCGTGACGATCGTCGCACCCTGATAACCGGCGATTTGATGCGAGTCGACCAAAACCAGCTTGTGGGCCTGTGTGGCCATATCCAGCAGTTCCTGACGGAACAGCCCTGATAATAACGGCAAACCGTAATCCGAGATGTGAATGCCATCCACTACTTGAATGGCCGCAAACAGCCGTTCTTGGAAGAACGACCAGCCCTCCCCTTCCAATTCCCCTTGAGGCGTACGGTCTACCCGTAACATCTGCTGGCGCACTCCATGTTCGGCAGCTGCCAGAATTCTGGTTTTTGTACAAGTGGGAAGGACTCGACTTTGGTAGATCCATTGGCTGTTAATTCCCTTCGCCGACAACAATTCCAGCATTTCTCGGCCCACCGAATCCAATCCAATGATCCCCGCCAAATAAACCTCACCGGCCAACGTCGCCAGATTGTGGGCGGCATTCGCCGCGCCCCCCAGCACAGTCCGCTGAGTTTGCTGCTCTAAAATCAGGACCGGTGCTTCTCGGGAGATCCGGGAGATCATGCCGTCGATATAAATATCGGAAATAATGTCCCCGATTACCAAGATTTTGGGCCTGTCGATCTTGGCCAAAGCGCACTGCAGTTCAACAGTATTCACCATGGAATGCTCCTTCTCGCAGATTCATTAGAAGCGTTGTGATAAACCCTAACCGAAGGGCAGGTTGAACACAAAAGCTCAGAGAAGCAAGTGATAAAGTCGTTAAAATTGACTTCATAAAGATTTTTTGATTCGACAGACTTTATCACATGGCTTTTAGAAGCGTTGTGATAAACCCTGTCCGAAGGGCCAGGGTGAACACAAAAGCTCAGAAAAGCAAGTGATAAAGCCGTTTTTTAGTCCATTGAAAGGCTGATTTCCGTTTCGAGAGACTTTATCACATGGCTTTTAGAAAACAGCAGCAATGGTGCCCCCGATGTCAAGGCTATCCTGCCGGGCAATTGACTTCTTTTCCATTCTCCAAAACAATTATAGCGGATTCATCGTTAAAACTCCAGGTGAACGATCTAAAAATATTTTTCTCAATACAGATACTTTTTTAGGATTTACCGGTTTTCCTACAAAATTCGTTTCAGGTTTCCGAGATCTTTACGTAAAAATTTGTTATTATGGAAAGGAGGGATTTCCTTATCCAAATGTTTTAATCCTTGTGGAAATCAATTGATGCCGGGAGTTACCGGCAAAGCCAGATAACTGTCGTCGATTGAAGCGATCGTCAGCAAGTTTAACAACGTTTTGGCCTGAATGGATGCCGCATTTCGCACTTGCAGGGTAAACTGTTGATTGGAGGCCCGCTCTGTGTCGGATATCTACTACCATGTTTTTCACTCCTCTCCATTGGCTTTACTCATCATTCAAGATGGGCTGGTCCAGCTGGCGAATCCCATGTCGCTCCGGTTATTCGGCTATACCCGTGAGGAAGAACTCCGAAACTTTCCCATCAAGCTTCTGCTTAACGGGCTGGATTTTTCACAGTCCGTTGCGGTGCAACAGCCTGGATTGACGGGTCCCAGCTTCATTACCTACCCCTTTCAGGTGCGAAATCACCAAAATACCGTAATCCACTTGGTTGGTTGTTTCTCGGCTGTACAATACAATGGTCGTCCGGCAATTCTGGCCCAATTTTGGCAGGAAAATATTTGGCGCGTGGCGCAGAGCGCCGAGAGCGCAACTGCTGAAATCCCCCAATCCAAATATAAAGAAGTAATGGACTCGCTTCATGAAGTCGTTTTTGAAATGGATTTGCAGGCAAGGATCACTTTTGCCAACACCAAAGCGTTTGAGTTTTTCGGGGTGACCGAAGCGGATTACCGGCGGGGAATCAATGCTCTGGATTATGTCGTACCCTCGGAACGGGAACGCATGCGTGATAATATCGGCAAGGTACTCCGGGGCGAGAAGGATGGGGTTACCGAATATCTGGTCCGAAAAAAAGGCGGCGACGTTTTTCCGGTGATCATCCACTCCACTCGCATCATGCGGGACGGAAAACCGGTCGGGCTGAGCGGCATCATCGTCGATATTACGGAACGGAAAATCGCGGAGGAAAAGTTAAAACACCTCAGCCAACACGATACCTTGACCGGTCTTTATAACCGCTCCTATTTCGAGCACGCGATGCTCAAACTGAAAGCGAATAAGGCTCCGGCCGGGATCATCATCTGCGATGTCGACGGCTTAAAGTTAATCAACGACACACTCGGTCATAGTTACGGCGACCAACTCATCACCATGACCGCCAATCTCCTGCGCCAGACATTCCAAGGCAGTGGTGACGTGGTGGCTCGAATCGGCGGCGACGAATTCGCCATTCTATGTTCCCATAGCAACGCCGGCATTCTGCAGGATCTCATCTCCCAGTTTCATTCGGCCATCGCCAAACACAACCAAGTCCATCCCCAGATTCCGATCAGTGTGTCCTGCGGCTTTGCGAGTCGGGAAAACGAAACCATGAGTCCTGACGAACTTTTTAAAGCGGCCGACGATAATATGTACAAGGAGAAGCTGTCCAACCGGCAGAACAATCGGGATTCAGTGATCCAGATGTTGATGAATGCGCTGGAACCCAGGGATTATCTTTCCGACGGTCATGCCGAACGGCTGCAAGACTTAGTGGTCCGCTTCGCCGTGAGGATCGGGCTTCCAGCGGAGTGCCACAGCGATCTCCGTCTTTTCGCCAAGTTTCATGATATCGGGAAAGTAGGGATTCCCGATCAGATTCTGTTCAAGAGCGGACCGCTCACCAAGGAAGAGGAGCGCGAAGTACAACGCCACCCGGAGATCGGATACCGGATCGCGCAATCGACGCCCGATCTGGTGCCGATTGCGGAATGGATCCTAAAACACCATGAGTGGTGGAATGGGAATGGCTATCCTCTGGGAATCGCCGGCGATTCCATCCCTCTGGAATGCCGGATTCTGGCCATCGCCGACGCTTTCGATACGATGACCAACGACCGGCCCTATCGGAAAGCCATCCCGGTGCCGGCCGCGCTGAACGAGTTGAAAAAAGCCTCCGGAGTACAGTTTGATCCGCAATTGGTACCGTTGTTAGCGGATGTCATCGAGCATTAGTTCCAGCCGCCGTTATTGCACCTTTCCCAAAAAGCCCTGCACACCGGTCATGATCATCTGCGCCGCCAGTGCCGCCAGGATCAGTCCGGTTATCTTACTCAAGATGGTCAATCCTTGCTTTTTGACAAAACGCTCCACCGAACCGCTCAAGTAAAGTAACATCCCCACGCTCAAAACTGCGGCGCATAATGCGGAAATCCCGATCACCCGCTCCCAGACGCGCTGCAGCTCCACTCCCATCACCAGCAGCGCCCCGGTTGTTGCCGGGCCGACCGTTACCGGGATCGCCAGCGGTACCACGGAAATATCTTCGGCACCATCCTTGGCCGGATAAGCGTCGGTCCCCATAACCAGTGAAATCGCTGAAAGAATCAGCAATACCCCGGTTCCGATCCGGAAGGAGTTCAACGTAATCCCGAACCACTGAAAGATATAATCGCCGATCAAAAAGATAATGATACAAATGATGATCACCGCGGCAGTCACTTTTACCGAGAGTTTTTTCCGGGCAGCGATGTTCATGTCCCGGGTCATCGACAAAAAGGTCGATAAAAGAAAAAAAGGGGTCAGTAAGAAGAAAAATTTGATATAGATATTAATAAACTGAGTTTCCATAACGACTCCTGTTGCTAAATTTTCAATGAACGATCGGTGTCCGCATGAAAGACGGCATCGCCCGGACTGCCCTCAAAACCGCGGTAAAACACGCCCGCTCGATTCCGAAGGACCCAAGATGGCTCGCGAGAATGCCGGGTTATTCCGCCGGATAGAGTTTTTGTTTTAAGTTGTACAACAGCTGCTGCGCATTGCGGCCATGGGCGGGGTAAGCGGCAATTATCATTTTAATCTCGGGAAAAAGAATCTCCCGGATCTTTTGGGCAACAATCTCGGCCCCGGACCCATCGGTAAACGGCAACAACACCAAGATGTCGCGGCCGTTACAATAGACGGTATCGATCTCCCGCAGCCGCATTCGCAGTTGTTCGCGCAGATTGTGGATATCCCAGGGGTTCGAGAGATGATCTCTGGGATTGAGCATTCGGACGCCCAGGGCCGATAAAGAGGTCCCACCGCGTTCGGCGCGTTTGATCTCGTTACTGGTCTGAAGTACCATCTCCGGATCCGGCCAATTTTGCCTTTTATACTCTAGAGTCCGGTGCACCTTGGATAGCAAGACCTTACCGGAAAAAGGCTTCACGATGTAGTCATTGGCGTGGGCTCGCAAGGCCCTTCCGACGCTCTCCGGGTCCGAACGGCTGGTCAGTACGATTACCGGCAGGTTCGGCCATTGTTCTTCAGCGCGGATCTTCTCCAGCGCAGTGAGTCCGTCCATGCCGGGCAAGGAAATGTCGATGATCAACAGATCCACGTCCTTGTACTGGTTGGGATAACGAAAGAACGGCTCGGCGCTTTCCAACTCCGTCAGTTCGAATTCTGCCTGCCGGAGGGCTTGTTTGACGGCGATCCGGCCGATCGAGGAATCATCGATGATCAAGATCTTTAGCTTGGAAACCAATTCTGCTGCCTCCTAATATTAGGATGAAATAAATTTCTTCACGCAGATTTGCATCGTAAGGCCGAATGCCAAAAATCAAAGCGGAGTTTATTTCATCCTATTCCAGCGGTAAATAAGTTGAATCAAATCCCTTCATTTTTCCATCATGGCCCACTGGACATGGTGCTTATTTGAAATTGAATTCAACTTATACAACGCCCTCAGCTCCGGCGACAGATACCGGGCTATGCTCCCCCAAAGCAAGGCCCGGCCCTTCCTTACTGCGCCGTCATCATTCGGCAACCGGAATCGCCGCAATCGTTCGCAGAACGTAGTCAATATCCGCCGCCTGAATGTCTTTGTGAGTGACGAACCGGACTGCCGGGCCGCCGCTGGAGTTGGCCTTGATCCCCGCCTCCTGCAGCCGGGCCAGCAATGACTCCACGGATATCCGGGCTTCGTCGACCTCGAAAACAATAATATTGGTCTGAACCCGCTCCGGTTGGATCCGGATGAACGGGATTTCTGCAAGGCCGACGGCAAGCTGCCGCGCCAACTGGTGATCCTCAGCCAAGCGGTTGACCGTTTTTTCTAAAGCCACCAAGCCGGCGGCGGCCATGATTCCGATCTGCCGGAAACCGCCACCTACCATTTTCCGCCACTTGCGGGCCCGCTCGATCAGTTCCCGCGAGCCCACGACCACTGAACCCATGGGCGCTCCCAATCCCTTGGAAAGGCAGAATTGAACGGTATCGGCCCCCCGGACCAACTCGCGGACATCACAACCGCAAGCCACCGCCGCATTGAAGATGCGGGCCCCGTCGATATGCACTCTGAGTCCCAACTCCCGGGCGCATCCCATGAGCGCCGCCGTCTGCGAGGGCGTGTACACCGCGCCACCGCCCCGGTTATGGGTGTTTTCCAGGCATAGCAAAGCCGGGTTGGGGTAATGAATGTTCGTGGAGCGGCAGTACTTGCGGAGCGATTCCGGCGTGATGATACCCCAGTCGCCGGGGATCAGGCGGGGCGTAGCGCCGGCCAGCGCCGCAATCCCCCCGACCTCGTAATAGTAGATATGACTCTCAGCTTCCAGAAATACTTCATCGCCCCGCCCGGTCTGGGTCAACAAAGCCACCAGATTGCCCATGGTTCCGCTGGCCACAAACAGAGCCGACTCAAATCCGAGCTTGGCGGCTGCCGCCTCTTCCAGCCGGCGCACGGTCGGATCTTCGCCATAGACGTCATCACCCACTTCGGCGCGGTACATCGCCTCCCGCATCTCCGGGGTGGGTTGGGTTACCGTATCGCTCCGCAGATCCACCTGTCGCAAAATAACTCCTCCTCAACGCAAATTAAGACTAAACGACCATCAAATCAGCAGATGATTATTTTTTTGGCATCTATATAGGATGAAAATAAATTCTTAACTAAGATTTGCATTCCTAATGCAACGACCTTTAACAAAGCCGTTTGCATAGCAAAGCCGAATGTAAATAAAACGAAGCGGAATTTAGTTCAACTTATCTATTAAATTGGCGTAATTTTTAAGAATTCCTCTCCCAAATTGTTTGACATGAAACATTAACATCCACCCAAAATAAGAATGCCTTTCCGGAATAATCAAACTACGGAAAGGCATTCTTCGGCTGATCCTCATGCCATAGGAAGCATTGCGCGGAAGTTGCGTCTCAGGAACGACGGCAAACACAAGGAAGGCGGTCCGGTGTCCTACATCCGGCCATAGATATATTCCTCCAAATAGCGGTTGACGATCTCTACCTCCTGCAGTTTATGTTTGACGATATCCCCGATAGAGACGATCCCGACGATGCCTTGCTTGGTAACGATCGGCAAGTGGCGGATCCGGTTCTGGGTCATGATCCCCATTACATAATTCAGATCGTCGTCGGGGATCGCCACGATTAAATTGGTGGTCATACAATCCTTAACCTTTTTGGTATCCAAAGCATTGCGGTCTTGATAGATCAGCTGCAAAACATCGCGTTCCGAAATAATCCCGACAATCTTAACGTCGTCGCACACGACCAAGGCTCCAATCTTGTGTTCGATCAAGCGGCCCAGCGCCACCGCCAGCGCTTCATCGGGAGTCGTGGTGATAACCGTCTGTCCTTTGCTTTTCAAAAGATCGGCGACTTTCATTTTGGCTTACCCCCTGTCTTTATTATTTTTTTCCAGTAGATCAGCAAAACTGCCCCGTGCCGTATAATGGGTATGCAGCAACTCGTGGGATTTATGCCCCAGCGGTTTTTCCAGGTATTCTTGGTACAAGCGCGTGATGAATGGATTTTGGTGCGACTTGCGCAGCTCCTTCCCCTCATCTTCCTGATAGATGGCTGCCATTCGCTTTTGACGGATGGCGTTGTTGGTGGGCCGGGGTTGCCCGCCGCCGCTGATGCATCCGCCGGGGCAGCCCATCACTTCAATGAAATGATAGGGCGACTCCCCTTGGGCAACCTGCTCCATCAGTTTTCTGGCCCCCGAGAGCCCGCTGGTGACCGCCACTTTGAGGGTAACCCCGTTTAAGAAATCATAGGCTTCCAGCGGATCGGTGATGGTGATTTCTGCCGTTTTGATTGAACTTAATCCGCTGAGCGGAGTGATGCGCAGTCCGTCGAAGGGCAATTCCCTGCCGGTCACCACTTCGTGCACGGTCCGCAAAGCCGCTTCCATGACGCCGCCGCTCGTGGCAAAGATATCGGCCGCTCCCGTGGAGAGACCCAACGGATCGTCAAACTGCCCGTCAGCCAATTTCTCAAAATCAATCCCGGCGTCCTTGATCATCTTCGCCAGCTCTCTGGTGGTCAACACCGCGTCGACATTGGGGTAACCATCGTTCGCCAGCTCCGGCCGGGTGATCTCAAATTTCTTGGCGGTGCAGGGCATTACCGATACGACGAACAGATCTTGGGGTGCGACCCCGCTGCGGGCGGCGTAAAACGATTTGACGAGCGCTCCCAGCATCATATGCGGCGATTTGCAGGTCGACAGATGGCCCAACTTCTGGGGAAAGCGATGTTCGATATATTTGATCCATCCCGGGCTGCAACTGGTCACCATCGGCAACTCAGCCGGTTTCCCATGGCAAGCGTCGCTGATTCGGGCCAGCAGTTCGTGACCTTCTTCGATAATCGTCAGATCGGCCGCGAAATTGGTGTCGAACACGGCGTCGAATCCCATCTCCCGCAGCGCGGTGATCATTTTCCCGGTGACCAGCGTTCCCGGCTCAAGGCCGAACTCCTCGCCCAGGGCGGCCCGGATGGCCGGGGCGGTTTGGATAATCACCCGTTTGTCCGGCGCGAATAACGCCCGCCAAACCGGTTGGGTCGAATCCTTCTCCTGCAGCGCCCCCACCGGGCAGACCGTGGTGCACTGGCCGCAAAAAGCGCAGTCAGCCGAGTTCAAGGGAAGATCGGCCGCCGGCCCGATCACGGTTTTAAAGCCTCGCTTTTGGGCGTTCAGCACGCCCACGCCCTGGATCTGATTGCAAATCGTGACGCAGCGCCGGCACAGAATGCATTTGGCGGTATCCCGGACAATCGACGGCGAGGAGGTATCCACCGCCGTATGCGAGCGCTCTCCTTCAAACCGGAGATCGCTGATCTGGAGCAATTCCCCCAGTTTTTGAAACTCGCAATTCTGGTTGCGGCCGCAGCTCAAACAGTCGCGGGGATGATCGGACAACATCAATTCGTACAGAATCTGGCGGGCCTTTCTGACCTTCTCGGTATGAGTATGGACCACCATTCCCTCTTGCGCCGTGACCATACAGGAGGCTTGGAGCGTTTTGGCCCCTTCCACCTCGACCACGCAGATCCGGCAGGAACCGATCTGGTGGACCCCTTCCAAGTAGCAAAAATGCGGGATCAGGATGTTGTTTTGTCTGGCTGCTTCAAAGATGGTGGTGCCCTCCGGGACGGCCACCGGTTTACGATTGATCGTCAGATTGACCATGTCAAGCCCTCCTGTCGCAGCGCAGACAGCGCATGGATTCGGCGATCGCGTTCAGCTTATGAAATCCGACGGCCACTTCCTCGAAATGGTTCTTCCGTTCTTCGGGATCGAGATACTTCATGGGGAATCGTTCATGCTCAATCAGTTCCTTTTCGTCGGACGGCGCGGGGATCTCGATGGTCTCCCCGGTGTTGAGATCGCCTTTGCCGCCCAAGTAACGGTCAATGGCCTTGGCGGCATTTTTACCGTCGGCGATCGCGGTGATAACGGTATCGGACCCCCGGGCGACGTCGCCTCCGGCGAAGACCCCGGGCAACTTGGTCATCAGCGTATCCCTATCCGTCACAAAAGTACCCCACTGGGTCACTTCCACCTCCTCTTTGGCGATGAAGGGCAGATCCGAATACTGGCTGACCGCCGGAATGACCATATCCGCCGGCAGCGTGAATTCGGACCCGGGGATGGGTTTGGGCCTGCGCCGCCCGTCGGAGTCAAACTCGCCTAATTCCATCCGCACGCATTCGATGGCGGCGACCCGTTCGGCCCCTTCGAACCGGACCGGCGCGGCCAACGGGATAATTGCGACTCCCTCGGCCAGCGCGTCTTGGATCTCCCGCTCCTCGGCGGGCATATCCTCGATGACGCGGCGATAGAGGATGGTCACCGCTTGGGCGCCCGACCGCAGCGCGACCCGGGCCGCATCGATCGCCGTGTTGCCGCCGCCGATCACCACCACCTTCTCGCCCACCGTGACATCCTTGCCGAGATGGATATCGCGCAGGAAATCCAAGCCATGATAAACGCCGGGCAGATCCTCGCCCGGGATCTGAATCTTGTTGGAGAACTGCGTCCCGGTGGCCACATATACCGCATCATGTCTCTGCCGGAGTTCGGCGAAGGAGAGGTCCTTGCCCACCTCGGTCTGTAAATGAATCTTCACTCCGACCTGTTCGATCAGTTTGATCTCGTGCTGCAGCACGGCTTCGGGCAAGCGGTATTCGGGAATGCCGAAGGACAGGATCCCGCCCGCCACCGGCTGCGCCTCGTAGACGTCAATCTCATAGCCCAGGCGGGCCAGGTAGTAGCCGCAGGTCAGGCCGGACGGCCCCGCCCCGATCACCCCGACGCTCTTGCCCTTTTTGGGAAAGACCAGGTCCAGGTAGGGCTCTTCATTGTGCAGGACATAATCGGCGACATATCGTTTGAGATCGGAGATGGAGAGCGGTTCATCCAGCTGGGCCCGGCGGCATTTGCTTTCGCAAGGATGGGTGCAGACCCGGCCGCAGACCGCCGGGAACGGATTCTCCTTGCGGATCAAATTATAGGCGTCCCGCATCCGTCCGGCGGCGATCAAGGCAATGTAACCCGGGACATTGACCCCGGCCGGGCAAGCGTTCTGGCAGGGCGAGATGAACAGATCGCCGCAAACCCCGGCCCGGCAATGCTTATACTTGATGTGCTCCTCATATTCCTCGCGGAAGTACTTGATCGTACTCAAAATGGCATTGGGAGCGCTCTGCCCCAGGCCGCAGGTGGCCGTCTCCTTCACAATCCAGCCCACTTCCTCAAGCAACTCGATATCGCCTTCCCTGCCTTTCCCCTGAGTGATCCGTTCCAGGATCTCCAGCATCCGCTTGGTCCCCAGCCGGCAGGGCACGCACTTGCCGCAGGATTCCTCCTGGACAAACTCCATAAAGTACCGGGCCATGTCGACCATGCAAGTATCTTCATCCATGCTGATCAACCCGCCGGAACCCATGATCGTTCCCAACCGGGTCAGGGAGTCGTAATCGATGGCCGTGTTCAAATAGGCTTTGGTGATGCAGCCGCCGGACGGGCCGCCGGTCTGCGCCGCTTTGAATTGCTTGCGGCGGGGGATTCCGCCGCCAATGTTGAAAAGGATCTCCCCCAGGGTGGCGCCCATCGGCACTTCGACGATGCCGGTATTGTTGATATCCCCGGCCAGGGCGAACACCTTGGTCCCCTTGCTGCCGGCGGTGCCGAATCCGGCGAACCAGGCGCTGCCGTTCAGAATGATCGGCGCAATATTGGCAAAGGTCTCCACGTTATTGATGATCGTGGGCATGCCGAACAAGCCCCGCTGGAAGGGAAACGGCGGCTTCTGGCGCGGCTCGCCCCGCTCCCCCTCGATCGAGGCCATCAGGGCCGTCTCTTCGCCGCAGACGAAAGCGCCGGCGCCGATCCGGATCTCCAGATCGAAGTTGAAACGGCTGCCCAGGATCGACTCGCCCAGCAGTCCGGCGGCACGGGCCTTGCGGATCGCCAGGTCCAGCCGCTCGATGGCCAACGGGTATTCAGCCCGCACGTAAACGAAGCCCTTTTGGGCGCCGATGGCGTAACCGGCCAGCATCATGCCTTCGATCACCGCGTGGGGGTCGCCCTCCAGAATGCTCCGGTCCATGAAAGCGCCGGGATCCCCTTCATCGGCGTTGCAGGCCAGATATTTCGTCGCGCCTTCGGCTTTCAACCCCGCCTCCCATTTGATCCCGGTCGGGAAACCGGCGCCGCCCCGGCCGCGCAGCCCCGATGCTTTCACCTCCGCCACCACCCCGGCCGGAGTCATCTCCTGCAAGGCTTTGGCAATAGCCTGGTAGCCGTCCCGCGCGATATACTCCTCCAGTGAGGCATAGTCGATGCCGCCGCAATTGCGCAGCGCGATCTTGACCTGCTGTTTGAAGTAGGGGATGTCTTTCAGATAGGGGATATGGATGCCAGCCCGGGCATCAAAATAAGTATGGTTCACCTTGACCTTGCCGCCGCGGAGATGCGAGTAGACGATGGCCGGGATATCCTCCGGTTTGAGCTTGGTATAAAACGCTTCGTCCGGCATGACCACCATCACCGGACCGATGGCGCAAGTGCCGATGCAACCGGTCTCCGCCACCGCCACCTGTTCCGTCAGGTTCAGATCGGCCAGCGCTTTGAGAAGCGCCGCCTTCACCGCTTGACAGTTGGATGAGATACACCCGGCCCCGGAACAGACCAGCACCCGGTATTGACAATGCTCCTGTTCCGCCAGTTGGTTCGCTTGGATCCGGTTCAAATCGTCCCTGCTTCGAATGGTTACCATGTCCAATCTCACTCACCTCGCCGCCGATTCATTAATTAATAGTACTGCTCGATGATGGCCTGAAGTTTCTCCGGGTTGACCTGCTTAAAGACTTTGCCGTTGATGGTGATGGCCGGAGCCAGCCCGCAGGCGCCGATGCAACGCATCACTTCCAACGTAAATTTGCCATCGGCGGTAGTGGCGCCGACCCCAATGCCCAGGAGTTCCTGGAGCCTGGCGATGATCTGCTTGCCGCCCCGCACGTAGCAGGCGGTCCCCAGGCAAACCCGGATGGTGTTTTCGCCGCGCGGCTGCATGGTGAAGAAGGAATAAAAGGTGGCCACCCCGGTCACCTGTGACAGCGGCATATCCAGCCCCTCGGCCACCCGGCGCAATACCTCCATGGGCAGGTAGCCGTAGATCCCTTGCGCCAGATGCAGCAGCTGGATCAGACTGCCTTCCCGCCCCTGGTACTCCGCGATCAGCTCGACGACGCGGCCCAGTTTTTCCGATTCGCTCTCCCGCCCGCAATTGCAACTCTCTTTGATTTGCGCGTTCATTGCACCTCCTTAAAAAAATACCGCATCGGTAGTGTCGAAAGATTCCAAAGCCATCTGCGCTCAAGCCGTCCGGTTGTTTCCTACGCAAAAAACGGGACTAAATCCCCCAATATGGCATTACCCGCCGGATTGTGAGGAAAAAACCTATCTCTCGCTATTTCTCCTAGGATAGGCAACCGGTTCAGTAACGGATATTATGGCAATCCGCCTATCATTCGCCGGGATAGTTATAACTTTTTCATCTTGATGATAAAGGCAAGCGAGGAATCTATTGCAACGCGTGGATTAATAAACATGCTACACTCAGTCAGAAGTGCTACGTGACGACTTTACCCTGTCAGATCAGAGCATTGCATAATTACCTTAACAAGCCCTGTGGCCACTATATATATTGCAAAGCCCGGATATTTCGAAAAAAGTCATCGCATAAAGAAGCATATTTCATGGTGATAGTTTTCTATCCTTTGCGGGGTGACAGCAGGAGATGAAACGAGCTAGCGGAAGGTCAATGATGTTATGGGCTTAAAACGATGAATAATTTGTTAATTATTTATTACAATACAGTAAAATAAAACGGTTTGCAACAATATAAAAAGTCCAAAAAAGACCAAAATAGTCGAAAAAATCGTAAATATCACCATGGCATTCTTCTTATTCACTATCGCTATTATAGAATATTAAGATTCTGAAAATATTAGAACATTCGATACCGATTGGCATCCTATGGCTTTCAAAGACTGGACAAATGAAGGGTTGAAACCAGGATTTCATGATAATTGGCAGGGATCGGCTATCGGGGAAATAGCGGACTTGGCAGCATCAATTCAAAGCCTACATTCAAATTGGGTCCATCGAGTTCGTGAAGATCCGTCTGGAGTCGCTCCGGATGTTCTCTCCGTTATTTAAAATGTTCTCTCAGTTACCGCACATGCTCATTCAGTTACTGCATATGCTCATTCAGTTACTGCATATGCTCATTCAGTTACCGCATATGCTCATTCAGTTACCGCATATGCTCATTCAGTTACCGCATATGCTCATTCAGTTACTGCACATGCTCATTCAATCCCTCCATGATGTTGTCCAATAACCCAATGCCAATGCTCGATCTTCGAACGCGGCCGCGCGAACTTTGGCGTTTGAGAAACCTCAACGAACCGTCCGCCGGTAAAGCAGCCAGAGTCCGAAACCCACAGCCAGCATCGGCAGTCGCGCCGGGGGACATTCGAGGGCCAGGGCCACGAGGAATCCGAACAGCCCGCCCGAGGTTTGGATGAATTCCAGTTCGGTCATGACGTTTCCGGTCAGCGCCTGTTCCAGTTCTTGCTCGTCCAGTTTGGCGAGTTGGCAATGGAGGATGCCCGGAACATCCAGCAGTTCCAAGCCCTGCTCGATGACGGAGGTAACCGCCGCCTCGATATTCCCTTGATTGCGGGCGATCGCGGCCGGCAACTCATCCAGCCACTGTTCGTACTCGGAGAGCACGTCCGCCATGGCATACGGGAGCGACGGCAAGGCATCCACGACCCGTTCCTGGACCCAGGGACCCCAGACGCGTTTGGTCAGCTCCGCCGGTTTCTCCAGCAAGGTGCGGGCTTCCCAGCTCTCGATGATCTCGCCGATCACCCTACGGACAACCTGCCGGGTCTCCTCGCGCTGGACCAGTTCCTTCAAATAGCGCCGGCAAAGTTCCCGCAATTCGTCCCGGAATTCGCTGTCGCCGACGACCCGCCCCGTGGCGCAGGCCAGTTCTTGCAGCAGCGGACTTTTTTGCAAGTACTCCCGGACGATTCCCGCCGAGAAGAGCCGCTCGTGAATGCCGGCCGCCAGGTTCCGGATCAATTCATTCCGCCGGGCCGGGATCAAGCCCTGCCATAGACGGTTGGGCCGGCGCGGATAAAAAAGCATCTTGATGGCCAGCCAGTTGGTCCAATAACCGACCACGGTCGGCCCGATATACTTGGTATAGGGGCGAACCGCCGCGCTCAGCCGTTGAAAATCCCCGGCCGGCAGCCACCGCTCCAGGATGACCTCGACAATCAGCCAAGTGATGAAGGCGATTCCCAGGCCAAAGAAGGGCCGGTTCAGGCTGTTCAACACCTTGGCAAACTTCAGGGAAAACGTGTCCCAATGGGCCGGGCACTGATGTCCGGCCGCAGTTTCCCGGCCGGGCTCGCCGGACCGGCGCAGCTCTTCCGCCAGCCGTCCCAGCCATTTATGACAGAAGCCGCGGCTTGCCCCGGAACCGCCGGCGCGGCCGTTATCCTCCGCTTCCCCGCGATGGTCCTTGTTCTCCTGCCACTTACTTAAACCGCGCTCGTCCATTTTTGAGACTCCCTCTTGATGGATTCGAAATGTCCCCGAAAATGGTTTCAAAGTCTATTTCTACCGCCGAGCGCCATTATCCTTTTTTACCGGTACGGAGATTCCAGGAAGGACGCAGCCCGGGAGGAAGAAATTGCCACATGCTGCCAATATGAACATTTCCCTCCCGGGCTGCGTCTTTTTTATTAAAAAATCTGACTATATAGGCCATCTAACAAACGAAATTGAGTTCAAAAGTGGCAAAAAATTAGATAGAAAAACCGGCAAGAGACGGAATAACAACCAACTGGCGGAGCTTAAGAGCAGTAAGAAGAACTCTTCTACCGGATTTGGTAAGGTAATAGCGATAGGATTTGCCGACTTTTTTAATCAAACCATGCAAATGCATTCGTTTGAGTAAACGAGAAACTTGAGTGCCTGTCAGGTGGGTGAGAATACGTCGGATCATGGAGTTGGTAATGCCCCGAATCGTACCTTCTCCCCGTAAAAGAGTAATAATGGCGTCAAGATCAAGCTGGTTAAAGAGATTGAACCCTCGATAAGTACGACCGTTTTTTCGAACGGAACGAGTAAGGTTCTCCACATCTCGCATTCCAGCGCTTGGGTCATCTAAATCCGACAAGAAGTCCAAGTAACGGTAATTGGCGGAAAGGAGAATTTCACGTAATGAAGGTAGGCTATAAATATTTTTCCGCAAGGGAGCAACCTTGGCTTCGGAAGTTCCGTCGCGATGTTCCACCGTCCGGTGGTTACGAAAGAAAGTAATGTCATTGACTGTGGTTTCAATCCGAAGGATCAGGCCGAATTTATCGTAAAGCTTAATTGAGGCGGGTCCCATATGATGATGAATACAGGTGCCTTGAATCCGGGTTTGGAATTGATTGCCGATTTCATCTTTAAAACGTCCATCGAGTTTTCGCCCAAGAAAGGTGGCGATATGATCGGGTTTGACAGTATGAATTGCAGTACGCGATAGATTTTCATAGATTGGACCTAAATCCTTTTGGGTTTTAAAAACAATATCCGTAGCGTATTCGATTTGGTACAGACTCCAATGATAAGTGTTAGAAAAATGGTGGATCACCGGACAATACTCTTTGGCGAAACGATCCAGTGCATGATGGAGGGATTGAACGGGAAATGAGTCGGCAATGGATTGGGCTTTTGACCAGTCGTCCATCCGATTAAACGTATTATCCAGCTGAGTGAAACTAATCGCTTGTTTCTTTAATTGACCTGCGAGCCAGTTATGACCATTACAGTAGAATAGCAATCGAAAAGGAGCCCAGGTAGGAACCCGTAAGTAACAGAGACCCCATTCTTCGTCAATAAAGTAAAAGTAATAGTGTAAACACTTGGCTTCCTTATAGCGAAGTTCGGTATGTTGAGTTAGCTTGTCATAATGAGGTGCAAAGGAACCGCACGTTTCCATGGCGGAGAAAATATGAACCAGACCCGGATGCTCACCCCTTTCTTTTAGGATGGCTTGAATACGTTCTTCCTTGCGGAAGTTATTTGCGGAACGAATGAACTCGATCGTTAGATTGTTTCTCTTGGCAAGTTGTTCAGCATTCGCACGAAGTTCATCACGGAGAGGTTCAACAAAACGAGGGTAATCAAAAATCCGGTATCCCTTCGACATGATAAATGTGGCCATTCCAAACGCATAGCAGACTCCTGGCAATGTACCAGTAATCGTAATTCGGTCGAAACATGATAAAATTCCGCTAATTTGTTTGTGATACCTTTCAAGTAATGAGGACATTTACTTATACCTCCAAAAAGGAAGTCTCATTTTGTTGAATATTTCGTGATTGGCTTGTTTTTTACCTTTTTGGTTCCGGCTTCGCCGGGATAGGATGAACTAAATTTCTGAACTGAGATTTGCATTCCTAAGGCCGAATGCAAATGGAATAAAAACGGAATTTATTTCATCCTATTTCAGCGGTAATAAGTTGAATTAAATTCCTTAATTTATCCATCATGGAAGGCTTACGGGACATGATGCATAACAG
>NZ_SLUN01000056.1 GCF_004340685.1 Hydrogenispora ethanolica
CCTTCTTTCACCGATTACTTCCTTTAACGCAATTCTTTCATTTTCATCGCTTCGCTTGTCCCAACTTTGTTGGGGTGGGGGGCTTATTCACAAAAAGAACTCTTTTATTCACAAAAAGAGCTTGCCCGACGACTGAATGAGCTCATTCTTCCGAAAAAGAGCTCATTCATTCACAAAATGAGCTCACTTATCCACAAAAAGAGCTTGCCCGACGACTGAATGAGCTCATTCATTCACAGAAAGAGCTCTTTTATTCACAAAATGAGCTCGCCCGACGACTGAAAGAACTCTTTTTCCACAAAAAGAGCTTACCCGGCGACTGAATGAGCTCTTTCAGTCACCAAAATAGATCCGTCACTCGCAAAATGAGCTCTTTCAGCCCCTCAATCCGATCGCTTATCCAGGACCCATGGGGCCGTCTCGCTCCGGGAGAAAAGCTAACACTGGCCATTTCCGCCCCTTTCGTTCGATAATCGAAACCAATCGGGCGGATAGTATCAAAATATTCTCTCCGGCGGCAGGAGATCCAAGTCAGTCAGTGGAAAAGAGAGAAAGGAAAAAAATGCCATGGATATTACAATGCTGGAGGCAACCTTTCATGCCAAGAAGCGCTTTCAATGCCCCCGGAGCCGTCGCGGTCCCCCTATTCCCATGCCGTGGCCTCCGGCGAGTTGGTCTATCTCTCCGGCCAGACGCCGCTCGATTCCCGGACCGGCAAATTGGTGGAGGGGGATAGCATTTTGCGAAAGCGTAAACGGCTTTGTTCGCAAAAAGTGCGGTGAAGCGTTCGCCCTTTTCGCTCCAAACCCGTCAACGCTTTCGCAAAATGCTGTATCGCCGCCCAGACGGAACAGTCCTTCAAAAATCTCTTTAGCGTTCTGGCCGCGGCCGGGCTGACGCCGGATGACGTCGTCAAGGTCAATGTCTTTTTGACCGACATGAATGATTTTGCTGCTATGAACGAGGTCTATTCCCGGCAGTTCACCGCCCCTTATCCGGCGCGGACCACTATCGGAGTGGCTGCTTTGCCGTTGGGGGCGAAGCTTGAGATTGAGATGATCGCCCGGAAAAGATAAGAAAATCGCGAAGGAGCGGAAAAGGTGGCCTCCAACCATCCGGCCGGAACGGCTGGTAATTGTCCCAAGCGGAATTGTCCGCGGCATAGCGACCGCGCGCGTTGTGAAGCCTATCATCGGGAACGGAAACGGAGTGGGGAGGCTGATAGCCGGCGGTCATGAATTTCGGTAATCTGCCGCCGTTCGGCATGGCTCCGGGAGCTTTCTCCGGAAATCCGCCTTTTGAAATCGGTGAATTTTTTTAAAGACCGGCAGGATTCCGGCGAATCCTACCGAATAACTTTCTAAATATAATTAATAAAGAATCGGATATTGGGAGCAGCATCGCCCACCGGGAGGGAAACGTTTGGAAAGAACCGCCGGCAATCAGTTGATGATCAAAGAGAATAATCAAAAATTCATCATTGACACGCTGATCGACCGCGGCGCGACCTCCCGGGCGGATCTGGCCAAGTTATTGAAACTGAGCGCGCCCAGCGTCTCCAATAACATCAATCAGTTGCTCCAGAAAAAACTGCTGCTGGAGATCGGCGAAGGCGATTCCGCGGGCGGACGGCGGCCGATCCTGCTGGATTTCAACTATCGCTACGGCTATATCATCGGCGTCGACCTCAGCGGCCAGGATTTGAAGATTGCCCTCAGCGATCTGAAGCCGGAGATCATGGAGCTCCGCAAATTCGACATCTCCAACGAGAAGAGCGGCAGAAAAATCCTGGACATCATCATTGAAACCATCGTGGCCCTCTTCGCCAAGCACCAGTTGAATCTGAAACAATTGCTCACCATCGTGGTGGGATTCCCGGGAGTGGTCAACGAGGCTACCGGCCGGATGGCGCTTTTGCCGTTATGGGTCTATGTCTGGGACGAAATCAATCTCCATGAGGAGCTGCAGAAGAAGTTCAAGTCCAAGGTGATCATCAAAAACGACATCAATCTGGCGGCTTTGGGGGAATCCCGGTACGGCCTGGGGCGCGAATACCATAACCTGGTCTATGTCAGCATCGACCGGGGCGTAGGGGCGGGGGTGGTCATCGACAACCGGCTTTACGAGGGTACCCGGCGGGCCGCGGGCGAGATCGGCTATCTCGCTTTGGAAGCCACCGACGTGGCCTTCGATCATCAAAATTTCGGACCGTTGGAGTCCAGAGTGGGCCTGCCGGGGCTGATTCGCAAAATCCGGGAGGACCTGCGGGCGGGTTGCGACTCGCGCATCCTCGATCTGGCGCAAGGCGATCCGGAGCGGGTCGATCTGCGGGTGATCAAGGCCGCCGTCAGCCTGGAGGACCCTTATATTCTGGGCGAGATGGTGCGGATCCAGAATCAGCTGGCAGTGATTATGGCGAATATCGGCATCCTGCTCGATCTGGAGCTGGTGATCCTGGGGGGACAACTGACCAGTTTGGGCTATGACTTTTTAAAACCCCTGAACGAGATGGTCGGTAAATTGGTGCCATTAGGGACCAAGGTGGTCTATTCGTCGCTGGAGCAACCGGTACTGTACGGAGCGTTCGCAGCAGCGCTTGAATATGTCCAGAGCAATATCTTGAGCCTTAAGTAGCATTTCTATAGGATAAAACTTAATTAACTTAACTAACTTCTTGAATGTTCGTTCCCAGCCCTGAACCATGGCTGGGAAAGGGGAAGTCGCGGCAATTCTTTCAACTTATCAAGCGAGGAAATCGGTTGCAATCGCTTGAGGGTCAAAAAACTTAGTGCAACATAGCTGTTTGGGCGATTTTGTTTCAATTATCATGCTGAGGTAGGTTCCATGGTGAAAATGATGCGAGAAGTCCCTTTTGGGCTGGGAGTGGATATCGGAGGGACGAAAGTACTGATCGTTCTGGCGAATCCGGCAGGAGAAATCATCTTTCAAGACAAGGCCGGAACATCCCGGGATCCGGCTGAGATTATCGGCATTATCCGGGCCAGTCTGGACAAGGCGGGGGTCCAGGCTGGCCAGATCCGCGGCATGGGGGTCGGCGTCCCCGGCAATGTGGACAGCACCAAGGGATGGGTGATGGATGTTCCGTCTCTGAAATGGCAGAATTTGAACCTGGCTGAATTGCTTGGCTCCCATTTCCCTTTCCCCGTCTACATTAACAATGACGTTAATCTGTCGGCGCTCGGCGAGCGTTGGCTGGGAAACGGCCGGGGCACCGATAACCTGTTCTATATCGCGCTTGGCACCGGAATCGGCGGCGCGGTTATTGCCAATGGAGCGTTGGTGGAAGGCTACCGGTTCGGGGCCGGCGAGATCGGCTATTTTCTGGAGAAGGCCGATCTCCGGAACGGCTTGCGCAATTATTCCTGCCAGGAATTCGGCGTTTTTGAGAGCAAGGCTTCGGGAACGGCCCTGACCCGCAAGGCAGAGCCCCTGGGATTGACGCCGCGGGAACTGTTTCAAGGATTCCGCCGGGGCGTTTCCGGAACCCAAGCGATCATCGAAGAATTTGTACTCGATCTGTCGGTGGCCATCGCCAATGTGGTCAGCCTCCTGAATCCCGAGAAAGTGATCATCGGCGGCGGAGTCTCGGAATCGATGGAATGTGTCATCGAGCCGATCCGGGAATCTGTCGCCCAGTTCTCGCCGTTTCCCACCGAAATTGTCCTGGCCCGTTTGGGCGGTGCCGCCGGTGCGGTAGGCGGCGCGGCTTATGTGTTTCAGAACCATCAGCCCGGATTTCCGGATCATTCCGACTCCAATGAACCGGGGCGAACGTGAAAACTTTACCATCAGGGTCAAAGGAGCACCTGGCTCTCCGGTCGAGCGGTAAAATCGGGGCAATCGTCCGAATGACTGTGATTCGACCTGCCATTTTTGGATACGTACCCGGACCGCATTTGCGGAACGGGTATTTTTTACGTCAAGTGAATGGCAACTTTTCGGCGAATCGCGGCAATGGACTTGAGATACTGCAGCCAAAATAGTAAAATGGTGATCATCAAAGTACCAAGGATGGAAAGAAGGAATGGCGATGGACCGGTTACGCCTTTGGAATCGCAAACGGCACGATGGTATCAAGGATCATCATCCCGAATCGGAGGAGAACCGCCTTACTTACAATCGGCGCTTAAAAGTCGCTTCGAACCAGGTGTTGGCCGTTGCTCAGCAATTGGCGGTGAGCATCGAAGAGAATCAGGGCTTTTCGGAGCAGGTTTTCGGCAACACCCGGGAGATGACCGGGTTAAACCGGGAAACCCAGCGTGAATTACAGGCGATGACGACGGAATTCCGGGCGGTGGTGGAACGGCTGGACCATATTAAAACCATCTCCAACGAGATGGGCCAGACCGGGCAGGCGTCGGCGGCGGTGCTCCGGAACAGCCTGGATGAGATCCTGGCCATTGTCTCCGAGATTCACCAGATCGACCAGTCGGCCCGGACCACTGTCAAAATGATGAACGAACTTCAGGAGCTGTCCGGCCAGATCACCGGCATTCTGGATACGGTAGGGGAGATCGCCGCCCAGACCAAGCTGTTGGCTTTTAATGCCGCTATCGAAGCGGCCCGCGCCGGCGAGGCCGGCCATGGCTTCAATGTCGTGGCCGACAGAGTCAAGCGCCTCTCCGATGATAGCCAAACCTCGGTGAATCATATCCGGGAAATGATCGACCAGGTCATGGAGGCCAATCGCCAAGTGAACCAACAGATGGAAGGGACCGCCGCCAAAGTGGCCGGTTCGGTCGAGCGATTTGAGATGGTCGAGGAGAACCTGGCCAGGATCCAGAACAGCTTCGGCGAATTGGTCCAAAAGAGCGAAGCGGTCAACCAGGAGATCTCCGCCGAGCAGCAGCGGGCGTTGACCCTTCAAGAACAAGCAGCCAAGATTCAGGAGCAATCCGGGACGGTCTTAAACCGGGTCGAAGAAGCCTATCAGGGGTTAAAACGTCACCAGAGCTTGATGGCGGAGCTCAACGACCTTGGCTTGCGGCTGAATCAGGCGTCCAGCGCGCTCCAACCGTTGATCGCGGCTGAGGCCGATCCGATCGATCTGAAACAGGAGATCCGGGAACGGGCCATTGCCATGCTCGATCAGCTGAGCCGGGACCTCCGTAACCGCGCTTGGCTGGCGGAGCTGGAGCCCTCGCAAGTGGAGGAGTATTTGCGACAGTTACTGGCTGATTATCCAATTCTCGAAGCGGCCTGGGTCAATGATCTCAAAGGGCGCTTTGTCCACTCGATTCCAGCCGCCGGGATCGCCAACGCAAAAGTGCGCGAATGGTTTACCAGCAGTGCCGCAGGGAATCGGTTTACCTCGGCGCCCTATATTTCGGCTATCACCAATCAACCCTGCGTCACGCTGTCGCTGCCGATTTTGAATGCGAAAGGCAAAGTCCAAGGCGTATTGGGCGTGGATCTTCAATGCTAGGGAGCGCCGGATGGCAAGTGGAGGCGGATTTCGCCTCCCCGCGACGGTTTTCCCTAAAAACTGATGACATCGATCCGATCCGCCAGCCCGGTGACGATCTTGCGCCAACCCGGAGCGATAATTAATTCGCCCTCGCCCGAATGAGCGGTGAGGCGGGTCAGCCGCAGACCGGGCTCGATCCGATAAACGCTGCTGGCGGCAGCCAGATAAATCCGCCCCTCGATCACCTCCGCCGCGAACAGCTCTTCATGGAGGAGATCCTTCGATCTGCGGTTGCTCAACTGAAAAGCGCTGATCGTGGCGCGGCCCCCCTTCACCTTGACATACACCAGCATATCTCCGGCCAGCGCGGCCGGTTCGGTCACGGGAATATCGGTCAAAAGCGGCTCCGCTTTCAGCGCGGCGGTATCGATCAGCAGCAGATCCAATGGATCGCTCCGGCCCGGGTCGCCGGCCCCATCGACATAGGCGGCGGCATTGGCGAGCGGGACCGCTGTTGCGGCGATCCGGCCGTTCTCCCGGCCCCAGACGATACTGGTGATCAGGACGTCGGAAAAGCGGATGTAACGGACCGTTTGCGAGCTAGGATTATAAATCCCCAATTGATTGGAGAGGAATAGGTCGCGGTGCTCTTCGCTGATGGTATATTGAGCTTTGTCCGTGGTTTGCACTGCGAAAGCCAGCTCTTTGCCATCCGGCGACCAGGCAAACATCGAGACGTTGGCCCCGGGCGACTGTAAATTTTTGAGCAGGCGGAGCGAATCGCTGCCAAAGACCTTCTGTTCCAGGCGGACATAGCGGGAGTCGCCGCTCCAGCTATAAGAGAAGTTCAACAGGTCTTCCCAATCGTCCGGACAAACGGCCCCGGGCAGGACGGATAGGATGTCGCGTTCCAAGTCGTAAAGGTAGACTTGGCGTCCGGGATGGCCTTGCTCCGCGAAGGGAATGCCTCCGGCAATCACTTTGCGGCGGTCCGGTGAAACCTCATACCAATTGCAACGTTTCAGGATTTTCTTGAGCGGTTTCCCCGCTTTTTTGTGGCAGAGGTTGCCCTCCAGGTAATTGCTGACCACCATCTCGCGGTAAAGAACCCCATGGCCCTGATCCGTGATGATCCCGCCGTCAATGTTCCCCTTTACGTCGAAACAAAGTTCCGGGCGGTTTGATTTGGGATTGAAACGATAAAACAGGGAACGCCGGTCCGAATAATAATACATGAAAGTAAAGCCGGCTCCGGCCGACGGCCCGGTTTTATCCAGATAGAACGGCGCGCGGTTCTCAAAACTCTGTTTGGTAATGAGCTGTAGGGTTCGCCCCTTTCGCACCTGTTCCAAGTCGAACCGGCCCCGTCGGGTATCGACAGACCGGCTGAGCCCATCGCCCCGGCCGTTGTTGGCGGGGTGAACCGCCAGCCAGATTGCGGTTACCGCGATCAAGCCGCTGATACCCACGGCGATGGCGATCATCCCCAAAAAACGTTTTCGCATACCGGCCTCCCGCAGTTTTGAATCGCAAGAGCCATTCTTCGCTTGATTCGGCACGATCTCCTCCAACCTCCGTTCGGGTCGTTCCGGAAATTTCCAGAACGGATTTCATCTATACGGGCCGTCGTAAGTTTTTAAAATATCTGATTATCAAGTTTGGTCAGCAAAGAGGCGTTGGTTTTCGATGGGAGATTAATAAGAAGGTCGGCATTGATGTCGATGCCCTCTCCTATAGGGTATTAACAAAGATGCCTGCCCTCCCCCATGACGCTATCAAAAAGCGATAGCTATGGGGGAGGGACCGAAGATGCCTAAAGTCATGCGTGAAAAGGTTTTAGGCCTATTTTCCCCCTCGCCCATAGCGAGTGCTCTTCGAGCGTTATGGCTGCGCTTAAAAAATCTGTGATTTTTTTACGCTGGAGAGGGCTCACGACTATGAATCTACCCGAGGGGAGAGGGCGTCAAGATCGAAGCCGACCATTCAGATCAAACTAACTTTACCTGAGCTAACTTGATACTCAGAAAATTAAAATGCTCTTTCATTCATCCGGACCAGTTTCTTTTCCGGGAATCGGCCGCACCATTGGGCGACGGTCCGTGGCGGGCGCTCCTGAAAGCCGGGCATGTCACTGAAATAGCGGATCCTCTCTCCGTCTAGCACGGCGGCTGAAAAACTGCCGTCGGGGCCGGCCATGACGATCGCTTCATCCGATCCGTTGAGTCCGCGCACCCAGCCGACCATGACCTTGGCGCCGAGGCCGTCCAGGTCCTCGGCGGGGGAGAGCAAATGGAAGGTTTCCACAAACAGATCATAGAACCGGCCGACCAGTTCGCGGAAGGAGCTGTCTTGCGCCGGGGTATCCAGCACTCCCAGATCCACCAGGGTGGGCAGCGGCTCATTCCAGACGCCTTCGTGGTAATCGCCGTCGAAAAACACTCCGGCTCCGGCAGTATCGCTGCAGTTCCCGAAAGCGGTGATCGAGAGCAGGTCTTGGACCATGGCCAGTTGCAACCGGCAACCCCGGCGGGGATCGGTCCAGATGGCGACATTGCCGTTCAGTTTGGCGATTCCCGTCACCACGCCGGTATGCGAGCCGCTGAACGCGGTCAGCGTGAAACGGAATCCTTGCGGCGTGCTGGCGGCGATAATCAAGGTGGCCGGTTCATAGGGGGCGACGCCGATGCGGCTCCAGATTCCGGCCCGGAACGGTTTTTGCCCCGGCGCGGGCGGCGGGGGCGCGGCCGTCAGGTTGAAGCCGAGGCGACGGAGTCCTTCCGGGCCGGACCATGTGCCATAGAACTGAAGCAATGAGGGGAGACGGCCTTGAAAGACTCCGACCAGGCGGCCGTGGCGGTCATATTCTTGCAAATGAATGCGGCGCAGCCGGTCCAGCGAACCTTGGAGACGGTACGGTCCCCGCACCCGGTTGTAAAGGGTGCTCCCCGCAACGGCGCCGCCCTTCAGTTGAAGCTGCATGCGCACGGCAGCGGCGCCGATCTTGCCGGCATAGGTTACTTCATAAAGAGTGT
This sequence comes from Hydrogenispora ethanolica, assembly GCF_004340685.1. Taxonomy (NCBI): domain Bacteria; kingdom Bacillati; phylum Bacillota; genus Hydrogenispora; species Hydrogenispora ethanolica. The sequence continues at coordinate 8,461 of NZ_SLUN01000056.1, forward strand.
CGGCGCCGGCGGCTGGGACCGGCCAGAGCAGGCCGATCATGAAAAGGAGCGAAAATAGCGCCGGAATCTTGCGCCGCAACAGGCGGCTCATGAGAATTCCTCCGTTCTTTCAATCAATCGGTCACCGGACCTTCAGCGGACTGCCGGCCGTTCGGCAACGGGAGCGGCTCGGAAGAAGGATCCGGTCTAGCTTCGCAATTCATCCAGGGTCGCAATGTTGCGGAGGTGGCTGGTCTGGCCCCAGGTTTCCAGCCGCCATTGGCCGTCGCGGATTGTAAACAGGTTATAACTGACGTTTTTCAAAGAAAAATGGCGGGGTTCGCCGAAGGGGATCCGGAAAACCTCGCGAAAGATACAACCCAAGGTACCGCCGTGGCCGACTGCCAAGATAGTCTGGCCGGGGTGGCGGGCCACGATTTCCGTCAGGCATGCCATCGTCCGATGGTGAAACTGGCGCAGGCTCTCCCCGCCGGGAAGGGCGTAATCGGGATCGCGGCGGAGGTATTCCCGGTACCGTTGGGGATGACGTTCCTTGAATTCATCCAGGGTCAATCCTTGCAATATTCCCAGTGAGTTTTCGCGCAGCCGCGGTTCGGCCTGAACCGTCAGGTCCAGGGCCGCGCCGAGGATCGCGGCGGTCGCCATGGCCCGGCCCAGATCACTGCTGTATAGCGCGGCGATGGGTTGGTCTTTCAAAGATTCGGCCAGGGCTTGGGCTTGTTGAATTCCGGCCGGGGTCAACGGGCTGTCCAGATGGCCCTGATGCTTGAGGGCGCGGTTCCATTCCGTCTCGCCATGGCGGGTAATGATCAAAGCGGTAATTCGGCTCATGGGTTCCCTTTCTCTATGCAACGACCTGAATCCTTACGGGACATGATTTGCGAAAATACCGAAGGCTTTACCGTTTTTCCGCAAAATCATGGGATTCAAGTCAATGTCGTTGCATACACGATGTTCTAGCGTTTTCTAGCCATCCTTGCCGCAACCGAGAGGCACCGTTGCGGGCCGATGGTCATCTTCGAGTCACTCTGGGTACGGGAAGTCCGTACCGGTTCGCTATCCCTTTCGCTCGGGGAGCTGAACCGGAGCGACCCGGATGGGGAGATTCTTCGAGAAAAACGCCGGAAAATCCTTCCGCCAGGCAACATATTTTGCCCGCGCGGGGCCGGGAACCGTTGCTTTCCGCCAGGGAATAACCTGAATTACGCTTTACTTGCCGGCCGGGAACGAGCGAACCCCTTCGGCCAGACTGAGCAGCGTGCCGACGAGACCGGAGACCTCCTGGGGCAGGATCAGTTTGGTCGCTTGACCGTTCCCCAGATTTTGAGCGACTTGGACGGCGGCTTCTAGAGATTTGAGGGCCAGCAGGGCTTGGTTCGAATCCTGCGCGTTGAGCGCCTGGGAGATCTGGGCGAGCCCCTGCGCCTGAGCGCTGAGTTGTTTGAGGATGGCGGCCGATTCGGCCTCGGCCCAATTCAACCGGGCGATTTTTTCCCCTTCGGACTCCAGCTGCTGTGCTTCTTTCCGGCCCTGGGCCACCAGGATCTGTTGCTCCCGGGCCGCTTCCGCCTCCAGCAGGGTTTTCTGTTTTTGGGCCTCGGCCGCCAACACTTCCTCGGCTTTTTTGGCCTCCGCTTCCAGGATAGCCTGCTGTTTGGCGCCTTCGGCCTTGAGGATCATCGCTTCTTTTTCGGCCTGGGCCACCAGGACTTGGACCCGGCGTTCCCGTTCGGCGATCATCTGTTTTTCCATCGGATCCTTCAGATCGGACGGCGGAATGATCTCCTGGACTTCGACGCGTTGGATCTGAACCCCCCATTTGCCGGTGGCTTCGTGCAACCCGGCTTGGAGGCTCCGGTTCAATTGCTCGCGGGAGCCGAGGCTGACATCCAGGTCCATCCGGCCGAACTCATTGCGGACATGGGTCAATGCCAACTGCTCCAAGGCTTTGGGAAGATCGGTGATCCCGTAGACGGTCTGCTCCGGCTGGGTCACCCGGTAGTAAATGATGGTGTCCACGTCGACCGGGACGTTGTCGTGGGTGATGACATGCTGTTTGCACATGTCGAAGATCTGCTCCCGGAGGTCGATGCGGTACGGTCCGAAATCCTTGCGGTACTCTTCGCGGTTGATGAATCCCACCACCCGAAAGGTCTCCAGCAACGGAATCCGGAAATGGATACCGCTGTAGACCACCCGGTGAAACTTGCCGAGCCGCTCCAGAACCGCGGCTTGACCCTGGGAAACCATGAAGCATCCTCCCAGGAGGATGAAGGCGACGAGAACTCCCAACCCGATCAGGGCGAGGAGCGGAATCCAGAACATGCGGCCAACCCCCTAACTTGGACACCCGGCACATGGAGTCCAAACTTCCGGCTCAATGTTATGCTATGCGGCCGCCGTCCCGAACATGACGGATTGCTTGACCGTATTTGGATTATCTTGCCAAATAAAATCGCCCCGCCCCAGGAGGGGGGAGCGACTGACGGCGAGTTCGACGGGCGGAAGCGGCATTTCCGCTTAGATGCTCTGCGCACTTTGGCGGATGATCGCCGCGGGGATCTGGTCTTTGATCCCTTTCACCTTGAACTCCATGGCGCAGTGCGGGCAGGTGACTTCCTGGCGGGATTCGCTCAGCGGGAGCGCCATGGCCCCTTCGCAGCGGGGGCAAAGGATCACCACTTGGCCGGCAGGATTGCCGGCCGGCGAGGCCGGGATCTCCGGGGCGGCCGCTTCGCGCATCAGCTCCTGGGCGATGGAATAGCCGCAACTGGAGCAGGTGAAGAGCGGGGTGGCGGCGGAGACGGGGAAGATCGGGATGAAAAAGAACGAAATATACTGGCGGACCAGAATCTCCTGGAAATTACGGAGATCGTTGCAATGCGGGCAATGACGGCGCAGGGTTTGCTGGCCGGTCTTCTTGACCGGGGTGAAACCGAAAATAAAGAACATGACAGCACCTCTATCCATTATCAATTGCCCTGCCCCCGGAGCGGATTGCTTCGTCACGGCCGGGCGTTCGGAAAAAACTTTTGATCGCAACCGTTTTTATTCTATTTGTCATCTTTTCTGAAAATCCTGCCCGATCCGGAAAATTGGCTTCATTTTGAATTCAGGCTGCGGAATGAATACGGCCTTAACTTTAAAGCCAGGGGATAAAGTCTTTTAAACCGGAAATTGTCGTGCAAAACGATATCAAACGACTTATCCCTCGTTTTTCTGAGCTTTTGTGAACACCCCGACCTTCGGACGGGGTTTATCACAACGCTTTTAATGGGATTGTAAGATCCGGAAGCCTATTTGTGTTATAATATTAAAAATGGTTCGTAGGAACCAAAAAGCAATCAGAGCACAGGGGGAATGAAATTGGACAAGGAGCAGATCATAGCCAAGATTTGTGATTGCGGGTTGGTGGCGGTCGTTCGCGCCGAAACCAGCGATCAAGCGATTAAAATCGCCGAAGCTTGCGCCAGCGCCGGCGTGGCCGGAATCGAGATTACCTTTACCGTGCCGGGAGCGGCCGATGTCATTAAGGATTGCGCCAAGAAGTTCAATAACGGCGAGATTATTATCGGCGCCGGAACCGTGATGGATCCGGAGACCGCCCGCACCGCCATTCTGGCCGGCGCCCAATATGTGGTCAGCCCGTATCTGAGCAAAGAAACGGTTACGCTTTGCAACCGGTACCGGGTGCCGGTGATGCCCGGCGCGATGACCATTCGCGAGGCCGTGGAATGCATGGAGGCTGGCGCGGACATCGTCAAGATCTTCCCCGGCGAATTGTTCGGGCCCGCGATCATTAAATCGATTCGCGGACCGATTCCGTATGCCAAGATGATGCCCACCGGCGGCGTGAGCCTGGAGAATGTCGGCGAATGGATCAAAGCCGGCGCGGTTGCGGTCGGCGTGGGCGGCAACCTGATCGGTCCCGCCAAGACCGGCGACTATGAGTCCGTCGCCCGGATCGCCAAGGAATACATCGCCAAGATCAAAGAAGCGCGGAGCAAGAAGTAAGACTTCGGTCACGGGTCGCCAATCGACCCGAAGCGAGGATCAACGCTCGAATTGGACCACCCCGGCATTTATGCCGCGGTGGTTTTTTCATGGCCGGGCGCCGGGCGGGTTGGGTCGCCCGCAAGAAAAAAATAGGAAGGTGGGAAATCAAAAGTTCCTTTTTTCATGGCGATCGCGATTGGCGATCATTCCAATGCCATTGGCGGGATTGCCAATGCATTTTGACGGATGGCGATTTCATTTGGCAAGGCCGCAATTTCATTTGGCAGGGTTGCAAATTCGCTCGGACGGTCGGCAATAGCAATTGGAAGGATGGGAAATTCATTTTTCATGGTTGCCAATTGGATTTGCAGGGGGACAATTGCAATCGGACGGCCTGAGAAGTTAAAAAACGGCATGAAAAATTATTTGAGCGCGGTTTTGTGATTTTTTCGAAGCCGCGCTTTGTCAATTTCCCTCTTGCCGGGCTGCGCCGAAATGGTGTGAAGCTCGCCCGGGCTACCAGTTGCGCACCAGTTCGTCCAGGCGACCCGGGGCGACGGGAGCCGGCCGGATATCGCGAGCCGGCCGTTCCGGCTGGCTCGGGGACGAAAGAGCGGAATCCGGGTGCGGGGAAAGGCGCTGCAACACCGGGCCGGGCACCGGTTCCAGCGCGGCGGCGGCCAGGGATCCGACCAGCCTTTGGCCTGACATGACCTCGTTCAGGTCGACCTCGAGGCGGAGAACCTTCGGCATGGGGATCATCTGCAGCTTTTTCTCCTGGCGCAGCATGAGATAATCGGCGTCCCAGCCCAAGACGGTCCCGGAGACGGCCGTTCCGCCCTCCAGATGAACCCGGATCTCAAACTGGTTTTGCAATAGATTCTTCAAGATCAAGCCGCTGTTATAGAAGCCGGGTTCGGTCATGAGTACGGATCGCCACCTCGTCTGCACTGGAATAGAGTTGCTTATTCGATGGCGCTCCCGCTTTTCCTCTTGTTTCCAAGATAAAATATAGCAGATTAGGGAGGAAAAAACATTTGCGGTGCCGCGCCGGGCCGGATCTTTCCGCCGGACGCGGGCCAAACCGCAGATATTGGATCGCGGGAACCGGGAGGAGATCATTTATGGATGTCGAAGTTATCGAAAAAACGGGTTCATGAAAAAGCTTTGCATGATCTCCCGGAGTCTGCCCGTCGGCCGGAGATCCCGCCCCTCATGCGGGTTCCGGGCCGGGGCGATGGGATGCCATTTTTGGAAACAGATCTGAGGTGACGCATTTTGATTCAGTTCCAAGGGGTTAGCAAGGTGTATCCCAATGGGGTCGTGGCGCTCAACGAAATTGACCTGTCCATTGAGAAAGGCGAGTTTGTATTCATGGTCGGTCCCAGCGGCGCCGGCAAGACCACCTTTATCAAGTTGGTCATCCGCCGGGAACTGCCGAATCAGGGGCAGATTTACATCGGCCGGAAGAATCTGGCCCGGATGAAGGAACGCGAGATACCCCGTTTTCGCCGGAATATCGGGGTGATTTTTCAAGATTATAAGCTTTTGCCGAACAAAACCGTCTTTGAAAACGTCTCTTTTGCATTGGAGGTTATTGAGGCCTCGCGCAGGGAGATCATGCGGCAAGTTCCGGCAGTGCTTGAACTGGTTGGCTTGAAAGATAAGGCCAATGTGTTTCCACAGGAACTCTCGGGGGGCGAACAACAACGGGTCTCATTGGCCCGCTCCATTGTGAATCGCCCCTTGCTGTTATTGGCGGATGAGCCCACCGGAAACCTGGACCCCGATACCTCCTGGGGGATCATGGACCTGCTGATGGAGATCAACAAGCGGGGCACCACCATCGTGATGGCCACCCATAACAAGTCCATCGTGGATCGGATGCGCCGCCGGGTCATCGCCATGGAGAACGGCAAAATCACCCGGGACGAGCAAAAGGGGGTATACGGGCTTGAAGGTTAGAACGCTGTGGTACTTTTCGCGGGAAGCCGGAGTCGGTCTGGGCCGCAATGGGTTGATGAGCTTCGCCGCGACAGCTACCGTAACCCTCTCGCTGATGCTGCTGAGCTGTTTTTACATTGTGATTGCCAACTGCAACCATTTTGTGAATATGGCCAAAGGAGTCCTGGAGATCCGGGTCTATCTGAAAGACGGCTCCGATCCGGTGGCCGTGCAACAAAGAATCGCCGAGTTGACTGGGGTCAAACGCCTCCGCTACGTCTCCAAGAACGACGGCGCCAAATGGCTGGAGAAGAATCTGGGCGTCGCCGATCTTTTTACCGAGAATGAGAATCCCCTGCCCGACATGGTCAATATCAAGCTGACCGACGACGCCAAGGTGAAGCCGCTGGTCCAGCAGCTCACCGCGCTCGAGGGCGTGGCCGAGGTGGAGTACGGTAAGACCTTTGTGGAATCGATGCTCATCGTGACCCGGGTCATCGGGGTGATCGGCTTCGGACTGGTGCTCATCATCGGCCTGGTGGTCCTGTATATTATTGTCAACACGATCCGCCTCACGGTGCTGGCCCGCAGGAAAGAGATTGAGATCATGAAGCTGGTCGGCGCCACCGATTGGTTTATCCGGCTGCCTTTCATGCTGGAAGGGATCTTCATCGGCCTGGGCGGCGCCTTCATCTCCATCGTGGTCATGTCCAAGGGCTACCATTTGTTGCTGGCCTACATCAAACAGCTGGCGCCGTTTATTCCGCTCTTGTCGGAGCGGCTGATCAATCAAGGGTTGTATCTGATCATTCCAGCGCTCGGCGTGTGCTTTGGGGCGTTGGGAAGCCTCCTGTCGCTCAAACGGTTTCTCCGGGTCTGAAGCGGCCGGAGAAAGAGGAGTCGCCTCCTTGGCGAACGGGCGGTTTCGTTTTCGCTTGCATAAAGATGGCCCGGTCTGGGAAGACCGTGGGAAGAGAATCAATGAAGGAATGAGGGTTTCCGCCGCTGACGGCCCGATGAGAATCGGGCCTGTTCTTTGAGAATTTGTCGTTTGAGCTGGAAAAGCGATCCGTGAAGGAGGGTGGGGATGGATGGCACGACCATTCCGGCAGGCAATCATTTTTTTGCTGCCGATAGTCATTCTGGCGGGCGCAACGACGGGATGGAGCGCTTCGAACCAGGACTTGGAACGGAAGATCGACCAGACCAAAAGGAAGCTGACCCAGACCAGGAACCGCGAGAAATCCGTCCTGGGGAATCTGTTGTCGACTCAAAAAAAGGCCGAGACGGTCCGTTCCAATCTGCAACAGATCAACTCCAAGCTGGACAAGACCGAAGAAAGCATCGACAAGGTCAGAGACCAGATCAACCTCACCCTGAACCAACTGGAAGCGATCCGCAACCGCATCCGGGATCGAAAGTCGGTTCTAGGCAAACGTCTGGCAACTATATATAAATATGGGTACCAAAGTTATTTGGAAGTGCTTTTTGCAGCCCGCGACTATGGCGAATTCGTCTCCCGTTTTGAAATGGTCGGACGGTATGTCCGCGGCGATCTGGCCCTGCTCAAGGAACTCCAGGATCAGCAAGAGGAAGTCGCCCGGAAAAAAGAAGTGATCGCCCGGCAACACGAGGAACTGCGGCAGCAGCAAACGGCCTATGCCCAGCTGCAGAAGTCGGCCAAGAACGAGCACAGCCGCTGGCTCTCGAAGATGCAGGAACAACAGAGGCAATTGGCGGCGATCCAAAATGACCGCCGCTCCCTCGAACGCGCCCTGGACGAGTTGGAGGAGCTCTCCAAACAGATGGAATCACAGATCCGGGGGATGCAGAATAATAGCAAGGTCGCGCTGGGCACCGGCCGATATATCTGGCCCACCCGCGGCACGATCACCTCGTATTTCGGATACCGGATTCATCCCATCTTGCGGAAGCGCAAATACCACTCGGGCCTGGACATCGCCGCCCCGCGGGGCCGGTCGATCGTCGCCGCCGACAACGGAGTGGTCATCTTCAGCGGCCGCAACGGCGGGTACGGCAAGATGATCATCATCGACCACGGCGCCGGGTATTCGACAGTGTACGCGCATTGCGACTACTTGCTGGTTGCCCAGGGACGGTCCGTCACCAAGGGGCAGGAGATTGGCAAAGTGGGAACCACCGGACTGGCGACCGGTCCGCACGTCCATTTTGAAGTGCGGAAAAACGGTGTTCCGGTGAACCCGCTGGATTATTTGTAGCCTCCCGGATGATGTGAGAAATTTGGAACGATCGCGCATCAGGGGATGGTTTTCGGAATCTGGTTTCATCAAAAGGAGCGGTCCATTTGTCAAAAATACGCCGGATCTGGCTGGCTGTAATATTGATCCCCGCCTTGTTGGCCGCGGGCGTCCTGGGTTGGTGGTGGCAGTCCAAAGTCCGCAACGGGCGGTACCGCGATTTGCTGCCCGCCTTTTATGTCATGGGTGTCCTCAAACTCAGCTACTATCAGCCGGTCAATCTGGACGCCTTGCTGAATGCCTATTGGAAGACGGGCAACATCACCGGAATGTTGAAAGTATTGAACGATCCCTATACCCGCTATCTGGACCGCAATGCCTACGCCGAACTGAAAAAAGAGACCCAAGGCAGCTTCGGCGGGATTGGGGTTTACCTGATTCCCAAAGCGGACCAGTTGATCATCTCGACGGTGGTCAAAGGGTCGCCCGGCGCCAAGGCCGGGCTACAGCAGGGCGACCGCATCACCAAGGTCGGCGACCAATGGGTCAAGGACCTCAGCGCGGAGGTGGCCATCGCCAAGATCCGCGGTCCGGCGGGCTCGGCGGTGGACCTGCAGATCAGCCGGGGCGAGGGGCAGGACCGCCGGGAGCTTTCCTTCCGGATCATGCGCGAGAATATCCTGATTCCCACGGTGGAGATGACGACCAAGGCCGATCCGGTGCTCGGCAAGATCGGTTTTATCAAGATTTCGCAGTTCGCGGAGACCACCCCCGCCGATCTGGCCGGGAAACTGGCTGAGATCGACCGGGATGCCGCCTACCGCGGCTTAGTCCTGGACCTGCGCGCCAATCCGGGGGGCTCCCTGGAAGCGGCGCACAAGGTCGCCAGCCATTTCATTCCGGCCGGCGCGCCGGTGCTGCATATTCAGCGCCGGGGCTATCCCGAGGAGAGCCTGCCGGCCGAGGATTACCGGCACCGCAGGCTGCCCATGGTGGTACTGGTCGACAGTTGGAGCGCCAGCGCCTCGGAGATTGTGGCCGGAGCCATCAAAGACCAGAAACGGGCGACTCTGGTCGGAACCCATACTTTCGGCAAGGATCTGATCCAGGAAGTGAAGGAGTTGCCGGGGGAGACGGCGATTACGGTGACCATCGCCAGTTATCTCACGTCCGGCCGGGTGAATATTCACAAAAAGGGGGTCCAGCCGGACCGGCTGGTGGAGATCCCCGGAGCGATGGATCGGCTGTTGAAAACCGGCGACACCGGGCTTTTCCAGGAGATGCAACGCCGCCAGGAAGCGGAAGCCGTCAGGATATTGCGCGAGGAGGACGGCGGAAGCCGCAATAAAGCGGCTTAAATCCGCCGAAGCCTGTCTCCCGCGATTGAGCAGCAACCCAGTTTCCATGCGGAATAAGGAGTGAATGGAATGCGGCCGTTATCTTCCGCTGCCAAAACGGCCTTTATTTTTTATGCTGTTTTTGCGGTATTCCTGTTGATGGTGGACCATTGGATCCCGGGGATCGTTCCGGCGGCGGCGCCGGCCGCGGCGCCTGGCCAAGAACTGGTCTTCGAGCGGCCCGGAACAGTCGATCTGGTCTTTCTCCAAGATTCCCTGGATGAATCCTGGGGGCACTGGCTATCCTCCCGGGGCTGGCGGCCCGGCGATCTGATCCGCGGCCAGGAGGCCCAGCTGATGACGCGGGAGTATCCCCGCAACCGGTTGCGGTGGGTGAAAAGCCGGACCCGCCTGGAGCTGCCGGCTGTCGCGGAGCGGGAGGAACTGGTGGACATGGCTTGGGAATGGCGGAACCTGGTAACCTCTCAGGGACTTTTTATCCGCCGGACTGACTGGGGAGTGAACCGCGGCAATGTCTGGGTGAGGCTGGAGAGCGAGGCCCGGATCCGCCTGTCCGGGAAGGCGTTGCGCTTGCCTATGGCGGAACTCCTGATCAGTCAACGGCTATCCCCCGGCAAACCGCTGGTTTGGAATTGGCGGGGCCTGATCCCCGAACCCCATCCCAAACTGCCGCCCGCTCCGCCGCCGATCGCCAGCCAACCGGAACCGCCGCCCCAGCCGCAATCCCCGCCCCCGCCCCGTCCGACAGCCGCGCCGGTCCGGCCGGAGCTTCCGGCGGTCCAGTACCGGGCGAAGGTGGCACTGATCATCGATGACGTCGGCTTCGTGCGCGGCCCGGCCGACGCCATGCTGCAGGTTCCGGCCAGTCTGACCTGGTCGGTGCTGCCTTTTACGCCCTATGCCGCCGAATATATTGAGGCGGCCCGGGAACGCGGCTTCGAAATCATGCTGCATTTGCCGCTGGAACCGTTGAACGCCGCGCACAACAATCCCGGGCCCGGCCTGATCAAAGCCGAATGGCCGGAAGAACAGATCATCAGGCAGCTGGACGCCGATCTGGCCCAGGTTCCGGGCGCGGTCGGCCTGAACAACCATATGGGGTCGGCCGGAACCCACGATGACCGCCTGATGGAGATCCTGATGAAAGCCCTCAAGGAACGGGGGATCTTCTTCGTGGACAGCAATACCGGAGACGGCGCCCACCCCTCGGTGGCCGGCAAATACGCCCGGGAATACCGGGTGCCTTATGCCAAACGGCGCATCTTTATCGACAACTCCAGCGATCCGGAGTCGAAAAAGAACGCGTTGCGGCAGCTGATGGCGCTGGCCCTGGCCGAAGGGGAAGCGATCGGAATCGGCCATGTCCGCGAGGGGACGGCCGAAGCCATCCGCGCGGTGCTGCCCGAATTCGCCGAGGCCGGAGTGCGGATCGTGCCAGTCTCGGAATTGGTCCAATGAGAGAATTGCCTAATTTTTATAAGCCGCCGGTCAGGCGGCTTTTTGACTGCCGGGGCGGCAGTCCCGTTCCGGGGAACCGGCCGTAACCGAAATGTAATTGGTCGGGGAAAAGGGTTTTCCGGGTTCCACGTCGAATATATGTTCGAATACGGAATGACTGAAAAAGGGTATAATGGTTGTGAGGTGTTACCGATGGACCAACGATTTGTGCTCCGTTCCGAATATCAACCCAGCGGCGATCAGCCCGAGGCCATTGCGGGGCTGGCCCAGGGGATCCGGTCCGGCCTGCGCGATCAGGTTTTGCTCGGCGTGACCGGTTCGGGCAAGACCTTCACCATGGCCAAGGTGATCGAGGAAGTGCAGCTGCCCACCCTGGTGCTGGCCCACAACAAGACGCTGGCCGCCCAATTGTACAGCGAATTCAAGGAGTTCTTCCCCGAGAACGCGGTGGGCTATTTTGTGAGCTATTACGATTACTACCAGCCGGAGGCCTATGTGCCCCAGACCGACCTGTATATTGAGAAGGATTCCAGCATCAACGACGAGATCGACCGGTTGCGCCACGCGGCCACTTCTTCGCTCTTTCAGCGGAAAGACGTGATCATCGTGGCCAGCGTCTCCTGTATCTACGGCTTGGGCTCGCCGGAAGACTACGAGGCGATGACCCTCTCCCTCAAATCGGGCGAGTTTAAAGAACGCAACCAGATCCTGCGGCGGCTGGTGGGGATCCAGTACAGCCGGAATGATCTCGGGTTCACCCGGGGCACCTTCCGGGTGCGCGGCGACGTGATCGAGATCATCCCGGTCTATGGCGAAAACATTATCCGCATCGAACTCTTCGGCGACGAGGTGGAGCGGATCATCGAGATGGATCCGTTGACCGGCGAGGTCTTGCAGAACATGGAGGAAGTGATGATCTACCCGGCCACCCACTACATCACCTCCGAAGAAAAGCGCAAGCTGGCGATCCAATCCATCGAGGCCGAACTGGAGGAGCAACTGCGCAAGTTCAATGAAGAAGGCAAGCTGCTGGAGGCGCAGCGCCTGGAGCAGCGGACCCGCTTTGATCTGGAGATGATGAACGAAGTCGGTTTCTGCCAGGGGATCGAGAACTATTCGCGCCACCTGACCGGCCGCGGCCCCGGCGAAGCCCCGGCCACGCTGTTGGATTACTTTCCCAAGGACTTCCTGATGTTCATCGACGAGTCGCACATGTCGGTGCCGCAGATCGGCGGGATGTACGCCGGCGACCGCTCGCGCAAGGAGACGCTGGTCAAGTACGGCTTTCGCCTGCCCTCGGCCCTGGACAACCGGCCGCTGCAGTTCGGCGAGTTTGAACAGCGGTTGCACCAGGTGGTCTATGTTTCGGCCACGCCCGGACCCTATGAGATGAAACGGACCCAAAAAGTGGTGGAGCAGATCATCCGCCCCACCGGCCTAGTCGATCCGGAGATCGACGTCCGTCCGGTCAAGGGCCAGATCGACGACTTGATGGAGGAGATCCGGCAGCGGGTGGCCCGCAACGAACGGGTGCTGGTGACCACGCTCACCAAAAAGATGGCCGAGGATCTCACCGAATACCTGGAAGGCGTGGGGATCCGCGTCCGCTACCTGCACTCGGAGGTCCAGACCCTGGAGCGGATCGTGATCATCCGCGATCTCCGGATGGGCAAATTCGACGTGCTGGTGGGGATCAACCTGTTGCGGGAGGGCCTGGACCTGCCGGAGGTCTCGCTGGTGGCGATCCTCGACGCCGACAAGGAGGGCTTCCTGCGCTCCGAAACCTCGCTGATTCAGACGATCGGCCGGGCCGCCCGGAATGTGCAGGGCAAGGTGATCATGTACGCCGACCACAACACCGATTCGATGACCCGGGCGATCAACGAGACCAACCGGCGCCGGGCGATTCAGATGCGTTACAATGAAACGCACGGGATCACCCCGGAATCGGTCCGCAAGGCGGTGCGCGATCTGATCAGCGCCGAACAGGCGGCCGAGGACAAGGTGGCCTATGAAGCGCAGAAATTGCCGAAACTGAGTCCGGCCGAGATCAAAGCCAAGATCGACCAATTGGAGACCGAGATGCTGAAGGCCGCCGGCGACTTGGAGTTTGAACGCGCCGCCGAGCTGCGCGATGAGATGCGGAATTGGGAGAAATTGCTGGGTAAGAAGGAACCGGCCTAATTGCCTTTGGTGATGGGGAGCTTCCGTGCGCTGGTTTTATTTTCTTCCCGGTTCCGTAATTTGGGCGCGCGTTAGGGTCCATCACCAACGGATCGGGAAGACCGTTGAATGACCAAACGAATCAACCAAGAATCGATACTGCCTGGGTTCGGCGTCACGCCGAGCCCTTTTTCTTATCGCCGGAGGATCTTCCTGGATTGGGCAGTTCCTCCACCCCGCACCGTTCTTCTTTCGATAGCCCGGTACATGCCGTTGCACTGGATTTCCCGCCTCGGCGGGCTCTTCCCTTGGAGATGACTCAAGGGTCGGGCCGAGAATATTTGGGGTCTGATTTATGAGAGCCTCATTGACAAACTCCAATAGAAAAGTTAAAATTAGATAAAAATAGTAAAGTAAAATTAAAAAAATGCTACGAGATCCGAACATTTTGGAAAACTTCGAGGCCGATCTGGATTGAAAAGGAGAACCAGTGGAGATCTGCCAGTCTCCGTTCGGCCGGTGAGGGGAGGAGACGAACTGACTGGGCACGTGAAGTGAAAACGCCCGGACGCTTCGGATGAGACGGCGAGAATGAAACGAAGCGGTTTGCCTTTTGTTATGTTATGATCGTTTCGTGATATCAAAGAAACAGATTCGAAAAAAATAATTCAAAAAAGAAAGTCCTGATAAATCCCCAATCAAGCGCGTTTTTACAATAGGGTGTTTTAACTAAGGTTATATCATAAAAATTTTACGGGGAGGATACTTGTATGAGGAAATTATTCACTTACCTGCTGGTGCTGTCCATGGTCCTGGCGATCGCGAGTTTTGGAAATGCCGCTCCCAAGACGTATGTCGGAATTTCCATGCCCACCCAGTCGTCGGAACGCTGGATTAAAGACGGCGGAACCATGAAGACAATCCTTGAGAAAAAAGGTTACCGGGTCGACCTGCAGTTTGCTGAAGATGATATTCCGACTCAGAAAGCACAGATTGAGAATATGATCTCCAAGGGCGCCAATGTCCTGGTGATCGCCGCCGTTGACGGCTCCACCCTCTCGGCGACGCTGACCGCGGCCGCCAAAGACGGCGTGAAAGTCATTTCGTACGACCGTTTGTTGGTGAATACGGACGCCGTTTCCTATTATGCGACGTTTGACAACCGCAAAGTCGGACAGCTTCAAGCGCAATCACTGGTCGAAGGTCTGAGAAAATACAAAGGCAAAGGCCCCTACAATGTGGAGCTGTTTGCCGGTTCGCCCGACGACACCAACTCCTACTATTTCTACCAAGGCGCGATGGATGTCCTCAAACCGTTGATGGATAAGGGCACGATCGTGGTTCCCTCCAAACAGATCGCCCAGGATAAGATCGGTACCTTGCGTTGGCTCGGCGATGTGGCGCAAGCGCGGATGGATGCGCTCCTGGCCGCCAATTATTCGGGCGGGAAGCGGGTTCTTCATGGCGTATTGTCGCCGTATGACGGGATCTCCCGAGGCATCTTGTCGGCGTTGATTTCGTTTGGTTACACCCCGGGCAATAATTTCAAAAACCTGCCGATCGTTACCGGTCAGGACGCCGAAGCCGCGTCGATTAAACTGATCATCGCCAGGCAACAATACTCCACCATCTTAAAGGATACGCGGGATCTGGCCAAAGTGGCGTCAGATATGGTTGACGCGGTTCTGAAAGGCACCGAGCCGCAGATCAACGATACCAAAACCTATAATAACAATGTCAAAGTCGTTCCTTCCTATCTCTTGACCCCGCACATCGTTACCGTTAGCAATTACAAGAAGCTGGTCATCGATTCCGGCTATTTAAAACCGTCCGATATTAAATAAGATCCTCGAACGCGGTTTCCGGCAATCGGCGGGGTATCCCCGCCGATTGCCTGGATATCCCGAATGGATGGAAGAGAGTGTCCTGGTTGATTAGTTAAAACACCAAATTTTTTCGACCGGTTCGCGTTGGATGCAAACGCTACGATATCCTCATGGTAAGCCATCGGTTAACACTCCTTTTTGGTTTTGTTATAACCAATTACCATTCTGGGGTCTCCGATGGCTTTCCTCATATCAAGCCGGGGAATTGCATCATTGCCTTATCAAGCCGCGGCCGCCATGGATGGCAAAGCCCCGCTCGATCCATCCGCGTTGGCGGACGAAGGCTGATTTGGAAACCGGTGCTATTCTTTCGTGCATGCGGACTGCCAGACGCCTTTATTGCCATCCTTAAAAGCGTTGTGATAAACACCGTCCGAAGGTCGGGTGTTCACAAAAGCTCAGAGAAGCAAGGGATAAAGTCGATTTTCAAACCTTTCCCGGGCTGAATCGGTTGGAAAGAGACTTTATCACATGGCTTCTAATAAAGGAGATCAAAAGATGGAAAGCTATATTCTGGAAATGAAAAATATCACCAAGCTATTTCCCGGAGTGAAAGCGCTGGACAATGTGAATTTGAAGATTCGGCCGAACCAGATTCATGCGCTGGTTGGCGAAAACGGGGCGGGTAAATCCACGCTGATGAACATCCTGAGCGGGGTTTATCCATACGGAACCTATAGCGGAGACATTATTGTCAATGGCGAGATATGCAAGTTTCGGGATATTCGCGAAAGCGAGGCGAAAGGCATCGCGATTATCCATCAGGAGCTGGCTTTAATTCCTTCCCTGTCCATTGCCGAGAATGTCTTTATCGGCAACGAGCAGACGAATAACGGGTTCACCGTCAATTGGAACAAGACCCGTCTGAAAACGCTGGAGATCTTCAAAAAAGTCGGATTGCACGAAAACATCGATACCCGGGTCATGGACATCGGAATGGGCAAACAACAGCTGGTGGAGATCAGCAAGGCCCTATCCAAAGATGTCAAGATCTTAATCCTGGATGAACCGACCGCGGCATTAAACGATGAGGATTCCAATCATCTGCTGAATTTGATATTGGATCTGAAAGAACATGGCATTACCAGCATTATTATCTCTCATAAGTTGCAAGAAGTGATCAAAGTCGCCGACGAAATCACCGTGATCCGCGATGGCGCCACCATTGAAACCCTGGTGAAAGGGGAGGATTCCATCACCGAGGACCGGATCATCAAGGGAATGGTCGGACGGGAGATCAAAGACCGCTTTCCCAAGCGGCATCATCAGATCGGCGAGATCCGGTTTGAGGTTCAAAATTGGAGCGTCCATGATCCGATTCAGGAATCCCGGAAGGTCATCAAGGATGTCAACCTTCATGTCCGCAAAGGCGAAGTGGTGGGCATCGCGGGCTTGATGGGCGCCGGCCGGACCGAATTGGCGATGAGTATCTTTGGCAAGGCTTACGGCAGAAAAATAACCGGGACCATCAGAAAAGACGGCCAAACGCTGAATTTGCACAGTGTCAGCGATGCGATTCAGAACCGGATCACCTATTCGACGGAGGACCGCAAGACGGCCGGTCTGATCCTGTCCTCGGATATCAAAAAAAATATTACCCTCGCCGCGCTGCCCAAAATCTCCAAATGCAACGTGGTGGATGAAAACCAAGAGATTCAAGTCGGCGAAGAATACCGCGGCAAATTGCGGATCAAATCGGCCAGCGTTTTTCAGAATGCGGGCAACCTCTCGGGCGGCAATCAACAGAAAGTCGTCTTTAGCAAGTGTATCTTCGCGGACCCCGATATTCTTTTTTTGGATGAACCGACCCGCGGCATCGATGTCGGAGCCAAATACGAGATCTACTCGATCATTAATGAACTGGCGGAAGAGGGAAAATCGATCATCATGATCTCCTCGGAGCTGCCGGAGGTCCTCGGGATGTGCGATCGCATCTATGTCATGAATGAGGGCAGAATCGTGGGCGAGTTTTTGAGCGAGGAAGCCTCTCAGGAGAAGATCATGCAGTGTATTATGCAAAGCAATAAGGAGGTCGTAATGTAATGAAAACCAACACTGCGCTAAAGGAGCATCCGTTCTTCAATCCGGAACGGATGTTCAAGGGCAACCTTCGCCAATATATGATGATCATTGCCTTGATTGTGGTGATCATCTTTTTCGAGATTGTAACCCAGGGGATCCTGCTGAAGCCGCTCAATGTCTCCAACCTGATCTCCCAGAACAGTTATATTTTGATCCTGGCCATCGGCATGCTGTTGTGCATCTTGTGTTGCGGTTTCATCGATCTGTCCGTCGGTTCGGTGGCCGCATTTGTGGGGGCGGTTTCGGCGGTGCTCATTTTGAAGATGGGCCTGCCCGTCGGCCTGGCGATTTTCCTGTCATTGTTCATCGGTTTCCTGATCGGCTGTCTGCAAGGGTTTTTCATCGCCTATGTAGGGGTTCCCGCGTTCATCGCCACGCTGGCGGGCATGCTCGCTTTCCGGGGACTGACCATGGTGATTCTCCAGGGCACCAGCCTGGCGCCGATGCCGGAGAGCTACAATTTCCTGGCCGCCGGCTTTGTGCCGGACATCGCCGCGCTCCCGGGGATCAATCTGCTGGCGGTCCTGATCGGGGTGGTGGCCTCCGCCTTGTTTATCATCAGTCAAATGATCGAACGCTCCAATAAAAAGAAGTACCAATTCGAGGTCCCGCCGCTCGGGGCATTTATCGCCAAAATCGTGGTCATCGTCTGCGTGATCAATGCTTTTACCTACACCCTGGCGGTCTACAAAGGCATTCCCGCGGTCCTGATCCTGGTCACCGCCTTAGTGCTGATTTACTCGTTTATCACGAACCGGACCATCGTCGGCCGGCACATCTACGCCTATGGCGGAAATCCCAAAGCGGCCGCGCTTTCGGGCGTCAAAACCAGAAAGATTCTGTTTTGGGTCTACGTCAACATGGGCGTGTTGGCCGCTTTGGCGGGCATTATCTTTACCGGCCGGCTCAACTCGGCCACGCCCAAAGCCGGGACCAACTTTGAGCTGGATGCAATCGCGGCCTGCTTTATCGGAGGCGCCTCGACCTCCGGCGGGGTGGGAACCATTGTAGGGGCCATCGTCGGCGGCATGCTGATGGGAGTGCTCAATAACGGCATGTCCATTCTGGGCGTAAGCATCGACTGGCAACAAGCGATTAAAGGTTTCGTGCTGTTGGCGGCAGTCGCTTTCGATGTGCTTTCCAAAGCGAAAGCCAAGGCCTGAAGCGCCGGACGCTGCCGGTGGGAGAGGCGCTCCGCCGGATGGAAGGGGAAAGGTGCCGGACCCGGCTGCGGGAGCAGGGTCAATCGAAGCGGAAATCAAATGGAGAATGCAGATGGGAAGGATTCCATCTGCATTTTCGATATTTAAGGGAGGGGTTCCGCTCACCCTCTGGTTTTACCTGGTTTTCGCCGCACTTTACCGATTTATCCACAGCCAAAACCATGAACTGTGGTAAACGGATCCGTTTATCCACAAAAATAGCTCGCTTATCCACAAAAAGAGCTTGCTGAACGACTGAGCAAGCTCTCCCATTCACAAAACCAGCTTGCTTATCCACAAAAAGAGCTTGCCGAGCGACTGAGCGAGCTTACTTATTCACAAAACAAGCTTACTACTTAGAAAATACAAACGGCAACGAAAAAGGAGCCCATGGAGCACTTAATCAACGTTTAGACAGCAGGATTTCGGGCTTCTAACGAAACAAT
>NZ_SLUN01000057.1 GCF_004340685.1 Hydrogenispora ethanolica
TGAATACCTGACAAAAGTTTTCACCCAGGCTCCAAACGGCGCGCGCCTCGAAAATCTCTTGCCCTGGAGGGTGTGACCCCTGGATTGACGGTTACATTGATTCTTCCAAGTTCTTTACTCTTAGAGTGCTCCAACAGAATTTCATAGGATTGCCTCCTCAAAAAATAAAATTGAGTAAGACGAGAGTTCTCAACCAGTTTATTTATCCGTCCGATATTTCTCGAAATTCTCCTCACTGATCGGTAAAAGAAAAATCACCGGGTCCAATTCTAATCCTGCCGCTATGGCGAACAAAATATCCAATGAATAAGAAATATCCGAGCCGGATGCCTCGATCTTGCTGATATAGCTTTTGCTGTAACTGATTTTTTCGCCTAAAGTCTCCTGCGAGATACCCCGTTTACTGCGATAAAAAGCAATTCTTCTGCCGATCTCCCGATACTTTTCCAGAAAATTATCCTTCAAACCGAGCCGCCTGTCTCATGATTCAAATACTGATTATCAAAATGAACGCTGACCGTATCCACCGGCGCAAAGAGTGCCGCAACCTGGATGTCCAATCCCTCGGCGATTCGTAAAAGCATATCAAAGGAAAAACTGATTTGGATGTTTGGCGCTTCGATTTTGCTTAAATGACTGGCACTAATATCGATTTTGGCAGCAAGTTCTTCCTGACTCAATCCGCGCAGGTTCCGAAAGAATGCAATCCTTCGTCCCACTTCCTTATATATTGGAAAAAACCTGTCCTGATCTTTTTTCCGCATTGAAGTATGCACTCCTGTTTAGTTAAACAATTACGAATACCTCGTATAATAAAGTCAGAAAGCAGTTGCCCTACAAAAGGGAAATTGCGATAATCATTTCGTATAGGCAGAGGTGATCGGACCATACCTTGAAGAACGACATCGAATGTCAGACTGATCCCTCTGACTGCGAGATATTACAAATGAGCTGGATGTTGACCGGGAACCGGTACTTCGAATATCGCACGAGGTTGTAGCTCGCAGGCCCAGAGGGAACCATTCTGTCTATAATACTCGCATCCAAGAGGGGCAACCATAATAATTGTCGGAATTGATATTGCAAAACGGAAACATAGCGCGATGATCGTGCATCAGACCGGAGCGGCCAAAGGAAAGCCCATAACCTTTGAGAACTCCAATGAAGGCGTAAAAAAAACTATTGGACCATATCGCCCGCTACAATCCGGAGCAAGAGGAAATCGTATTTGGAATGGAGGCAACCGGCCATTATTGGCTGGCGTTATACTCTCACCTGGTATCGGAAGGATATACGGTACATGTCATCAACCCGATCCAATCGGACAGCTTGAGGAGCATGTATATCCGGCAGGCCAAGACCGATGCAGTGGATGCCTTTATCATCGCCGAAGTCATTCGGTTTGGACGGTTTTCGGAGACGACATTATCCGAACCCGATATCGTGGCATTACGGCAGTTATGCTGGTTTCGGTTTTCGATGGTGGATCACCCATCGGATCTCAAACGGCAAGTAATTACTGCCTTGGATCTGATTTTTCCCGAGTATGAAACGATATTTTCCGATATGTTTGGCCGTTCCTCGAAAGAATTGTTAGCAGAGTTCACCACACCGGAAGAAATCCTGGCGATTGACACGGAAAAACTGGCCCAACTTCTATCCACGACCAGCAGGGGCCGTTTTGGACGTTGCAAGGCGGAAGAAATTCAAGCCAAAGCTCGTCAATCGTTTGGGATTAAACATGGAACGGAGGCCATCGCTTTTCAAATCCGCCAGTTGGTAGCCCAGATTCAGTTTCTAGAAAAGCAGTTAGCAGAGTTAGAGACCAAAATCGGGAGCTATTATGAACGGTTTTCATGCCCGGTGCACACCACGCCCGGAGTCGGTCCTACTTTAGGAGCGACGATATTGGGAGAAATCGGAGATATTAACCGGTTTAGCAGTCCAGCGAAAACTGGTTGCGTTTGCCGGAATTGATCCCACGGTGAAACAGTCGGGAGACTTCAATGGCACCCGGAATCGGATGTCGAAACGGGGTTCGACATATTTACGGAGAGCGGTCTGGTTGGCGGCTACAACAGCGGTTCTCCATGACCCGGTGATGGCCGAATTCTTTCAGAAAAAACGTTCGGAAGGAAAAACCTACCGAACCGCTATTAGAGCCGTTTGTCGCAAATTACTTTACGTGATGTTTGCTTTGATGAAGTCTGGTGAACCCTATCGTATTCTTTCCACTTAATTCTTTCCCATTTTACTTGACTTTTCATAGCTGGTCTGTTATGTCCATTATACGGAGGTAATTTATTCAAGCGAAAAGCACAGTCATCCAAGGTCTCCCTCTCTGCTGAACCGCTTCTAGTGGAGCATCGAAGCAGAGAGGGGGAAGTTTCATGAGTTGCTGTGGGCAAAAGTTGAAGCTCAGGGAGTGAGTCGGGTTTTGGGCCAACGGAACCCCTTGAGCCACCTGGGAGCTAGTAGTCACTGGAGTGTCATTCCCCTTTGAAGGAAGCGGATCAAGGAAGCGGAAGAAGGGGAACCATGTTTTACCGTGGTTTTTCCGTTCCAAGTCCCAAAAAAATTAGGATGGAATGTTAGGGTATGGATTATTTCAGCATCCGTTGGAGAAAATAGCCACGAGGTGAATGGAATGGCGGATTCTCTGACGATTATGGGAATTTTGGTGGATCACCGGGGAAAGCATGCCCCGGAGGTTCAAGAGGTGATTACCCGGCATGGCTCGGATATTCTCTGCCGGATGGGCGTGCCCAGCCCTTCGAAGGAGCAGGGGCTGATCACCCTGGTCTTTGAAGGTGACCTGGCCAGCGTCCAGGATTTCCGGCGGGAATTGGAAGCCATCGCCGGCGTTGACGTCCAAAGCATGAGTTTTTCGAAGTAGGCGAAGCCAACCGGTTTTGGTCCGAGCTGCCCTGTTGGCTTGAAAAAGAAGGTGTGACATGAAAAAGATAATTCTTTGGCTGAAAGCGATGCGGGCTTCGTTCTTTCCGACCTCTTTCATCTCCGTGCTGGTGGGAGCGGCGGTCAGCAGCGGCGAGCATCCGGTGAGTCCGGCGGCGTTTTGTTTGGCTTTGCTGGTGGTGGTCAGCAATCAGGCGGGCGCCAACCTGATCAATGACTATTTTGACGCCGCGGGGAGCGATCCGCTCAATCAGAATTCGAGCCCCTTTAACGGGGGCAGCCGGTTGATCCAGCGGAAAATACTGGCGCGGCAGACTTATTTCAAGGCCGCGGTGCTCGCCTTCGGGATCGCGCTGCTCACCTCGGCCCTGGCGGCCGTGGCCTATCGCAATCTGCTCATCTTCGGCCTGGGATTGGCCGGGGCCGCCATCGGCTGGACCTATAGCGCCGTGCCGTTCCGCGGCATGAGCCGGGGCTGGGGGGAGCTGACGTTGGGAATCGGCTACGGACCGCTGGCGGTCCTGGGGAGCTACCTGCTGCAGACCAACCAGTTCGCCTGGAAACCGGTGCTGGCCGGGGTGCCGGTCGGCTTTTTGATCATGGGGGTGCTGATCCTCAACGAACTGCCGGACGTGGCGGCCGACCGGGCGGCCGGCAAGCGGAACCTGGTGGTCCGGGCCGGCGGCAGCCGCGCCGGACTCTGGGTCTATTTGACCGTGATTACCCTGGTTTATCTGGCGATTTCCATCGGAGTCTTTGCCGGGGTGTTTCCGCCGGGCATTCTGATCTCGTATTTCTCCATTCCCCTGGCGGTGTGGATCGTCTTGAAGACCTGGAGCTGCCGGAGCCGGATCCCGGAGCTGATCCCGGCCATGGCCGGCAATGTGGGCCTGACCATTCTGATCGGCCTCTTGCTCAGCCTGGGCTTTTGGGGGCATTAGCCCGGGCCGGATGAGGAGGGAGTGACGCTGGAAGCTGTGGCGAAGGACGCGACAGCTTTTTCGCTGTGGCCGGCGGGCGGGGACGGTTAATTTTTCGAAAAGCAAAGGAGTTTAGGGCGGGATTAGCGAAATAGAAGGGTACGAAACGCGGAGGACGAGTCATGGAATATCAAACCCTCTACCGGCGCTGGCGGCCCGGAACCTTTGAAGACGTCGTCGGCCAGCAGCACGTGGTAACCACGCTGTATCACGCCATTGAGAAGGGGCGGGTAGCCCACGCCTATCTCTTCACCGGGCCGCGCGGCACCGGCAAGACCAGTATCGCCAAGATCTTCGCCAAGGCTTTAAACTGCCTGGAGCCCCAGGGCGCCGAGGCTTGCGACCATTGCGCCAATTGCAGCCGGATCAGCGAGGGCACGTTTCTGGATGTGATCGAAATTGACGCCGCCTCCAACCGGGGCATCGACGAAATCCGCGATCTGCGGGAGAAGGTCCGTTTCGCGCCGGCCGAAGGCAAATATAAGATATATATTATCGACGAAGTTCATATGTTGACTACCGAAGCCTTCAACGCGCTGTTGAAGACGCTTGAGGAACCGCCCCAGTTCGTGGTGTTCATCCTGGCGACCACCGAGATTCATAAGATTCCGGTCACGATTCTCTCCCGCTGCCAGCGGTTCGATTTCAAACGGTTCACGGTCGCCGAGATCAAGGGGCGGTTGAGCCGGATCCTCACCGCCGAGGGCGTCACCGAATGGTCGGACCGGGGCCTGGAGCTCATCGCCGAGCATGCCGAAGGCGGGATGCGCGACGCGCTGGGCCTGTTGGAACAGGTCTTGGCCCACGGCCAGGGCCGGCTGGCGGAGGAGACGGTCCGGGCCATTCTGGGATTGACCAGCGAAGAAGCAGTCGCGGCGCTCGCCGCCGCCATCAGCAGCCACAATACCGGCGGCGCCCTGGCGGTGTTGAGCCGGGTCAATCAGGAAGGCAAGGATATCTATCAGTTCGGCCGCAGTTTGGTGGGGCATTTTCGCGATTTGCTGCTGGCCGAGGTCAGCGGGGCCGGGGACGGCTCGGGTTCTGCCGCGGATTTGCTGCGGGCCATCGAAGTGCTGGCCGACGCCACCTATGAGGTGAAACGGAGTCAGCAGAGCTCCTTGCCGTTGGAGTTGGCCCTGATCAAGCTGACCGCCCCCGGGCTGGACTATGCCGGCCTCGAACAGCGCTTGGCCCGCTTGGAACGGCTATTGGACGGCCAGGCCGTCCCGTTGGCCGCTGCGCCTCAACCGCCCGCCCTCGCTCCGGCCATATCCGGCCCGAAAGAAGCGTCCGTTTCATCGCAACCGGAGCTCCACCGGCCGCAGTCGCCGGTTCCGGCCCCGGAGTCGACTCCGCCGCAAACGGCGCCGCCGGCGACGGCCGGCAGCGGCGCCAAGTTCGACTGGAACGAGTTTTTGGAGGCGGTCAAAAAGAAAAAAAGGACTTTGGCGGCTTTAATTCAAGAAGGAAAACCGCTACAATGGGATGAGGAACAATTAATCGTCGGTTTGCCGCCCAATTTAAAATTTCACCTGGAGAATCTGAGTTTGGCTCAGAACCGGGAATTACTGGAGAGTATCTTGCACGAGGTGACCGGGAAGCAGGTGCGGATCAGCTGCGTGCCGGCCACTGAAGGAACGCCGGAAGCGAAGGCCGGCCGGTCCGCCCCCGCCGCCCCGGCCGCACCGTCAGTCCCTGAACCGCTCGCCAAGGCGATGGCGATCTTCGGCGGAGAAGTCAAACCGATTACCAGTCCAAAGGAGGAGAAAGAATGATGCCGAATATGCAACAAGCGATGAAACAGATTCAAAAGATGCAGGCGGAGATGGCCCGCGTCCAGCAGGAGCTGGAATCCAAGACCGTGACCGCCACCGCCGGCGGCGGCGTGGTGACCGTGGAAGTCTCCGGCAAGCTGGAACTGAAAAAGATCGAGATCAATCCGGAAGTGGTGACGAGCGACGATCTGGAGATGCTGCAGGATCTGATCACCGCCGCGGTCAACGAAGGAATCAAGAAAGCCCAGGAGATGGCGGCCAACGATATGGCCAAGGTGACGGGCAACCTCAATATCCCCGGCCTGCCGGGACTCTTCTAACATGCTGTATCCCCAACCCATGACCCGGCTCATCCATGAACTGTCCAAACTTCCGGGAGTCGGGCCCCGTACCGCTCAACGACTGGCTTTTCATGTGTTGACCCTCTCCGACGAGGAGGTGGGGAAGCTGGCGGAAGCACTGTTGGAAGCCAAACACAAGATCGGGTTTTGCACGATCTGCGGCCAATTGACCGAGACTTCCCCCTGCGCCACCTGCCGGGATCCGGGACGGGATCAGACCCTGCTCTGCGTGGTGGAGGAACCCAAAGACGTCATCGCCATGGAGAAGACCCGCATCTTCAAAGGGCTGTATCATGTCTTGGGCGGAGCCATTTCGCCGCTGGAGGGGATCGGCCCCGAGGAACTGCGCCTCAAAGAGCTGCTGGACCGGTTGCGCACCGGCAGCTTTGAAGAGCTGATCATCGCCACCGACCCCAACATCGAAGGAGAGGCCACCGCGCTGTACCTGAGCAAGATCCTCCATCCGCTCGGCCTGCGGATCACCCGCCTGGCGCGGGGACTGCCGGTCGGCGGCGATCTGGAGTATATCGATGAGATCACGCTCAGCAAGGCGTTTGAAGGACGGACCGATCTTTAATGTATAAAATTTCCTCCCCCGACTCATACTGGCTATGAGCTGGAAAGGTGGAGGAGTATTCGATGCAAGCAACCCAAAAAGAAGGTTTTTGGCGGTCCGGTTTCCGGAGGCTGAACGAAGCTTTCCGTTGGGATAATCCCACGGTCGGATATTATCGGATGCCCGACCTGGAAGAGCAGCTGGAGGAGGCTAGGCGCGAATGGCGTTATGCCAAACTCTATTTCAACTGCGTCACTGAACCCGACCTGATCGATCATGCCGTGCTCAATCTGGGAGCGGCCGAAAAGAAGTACATTTACTTATTGAAACAAGCCAAAGCGACCGGCCTCAATGTCAAGCCGGCCATGGCCAACCGGTAGGCGTACGGTCCCGCCAAAATTCCGCCCGCCGGAAGCCGCGCCGGAGTCGTAAAACAAGCATCCCTCCAATACAATGATCTATGAAGGAGGGGTCGCAATGTCCGCCGGAATGGTCGTCACCTATCTGAGTGTCCTGATCCTGTTGTACGTGCTCGGAAAGAGTTGCTGGAAGCCGCTGTTCTTCGTATTCAGCGTTTTATTTCAGGGAGCCTTGGGAGCCTTCGGAATCTATCTGGCCAACTTCCTCTTGACCCATTGGCAACTGGAAGTGCCCTTAAATCCTTATAATTCCTTGCTGGTGGGTTTTTTGGGCGTTCCGGGCCTGGGGATGGTTTTGGCCTTGAAGTATTGGTTCCGCATCTAAAAGCGTTGTGATAAACCCTGTCCGAAGGCCAGGGTGAACACAAAAGCGCAGAGAAGCAAGGGATAAAGTCGATTTTTAGTCCACTGAAAGGATGACTTGCGAATCTAAGGACTTTATCACATGGCTTCTAAAAGCGTTGTGATTAACTCCGTCCGAAGGCCGGGGAGAACACAAAAGCTCAGAGAAGCAAGGGATAAAGTGGGTTTTAACCTTTTTGGATGCTGATTTCCGTTGCGAAAGACTTTATCACATGGCTTCGGAACGGCAGCCGGGGAAGATGGAAATAACTTACGCCGGCGCGATGAATGGGAAACGGGGCAGGACAGACACGAAATGCAGCTTCCGGGCATAGAGTAATTCATAGATTACACAAGCGGAGGTACAAAAATGTCTTCCCCTGCGTGTTTCGGTTGTGGCGAAACCCTCCCCGGAGGCATTGAAATCTGCGGACAATATTTGTGCGAGGACTGTGAGGCGAGGCTGGTCCGGAGCAAGGCCGGCCAGAACGATTACCAACAGTGGATCGATAGTTGCCGGAGTTTTTGGGAGAAGATTAAAATCGATCTGAAAAACACGGTCGAGTAGTAGGCGTAGGCCTATTTTTTTTGTCTATTTTAGGCGTACGGCCTGCTTTGTTTTGCCAGGGATCCATACCTGGTTTTAACGGGAGTTTGTGCCGGTGATTAGGAAAGAATAGTTTTTGAAAAAGACTGGAGGTGAGAAGAGCTTGACGATTTTCGATTCGTTCCGGAAGGCGTTCGGCTGGAACCAACGGAACCTGCAGGAAATGGCAACCTTTGAGGGACAAGGGGTGACCTGGGACCCGGCTCCCGCCAAGGCCGGGGAGATCGTCTCCATTCACTACCGGGGTTTCTTGACAGACGCCGGGAGTCAAGAGATTTATTTACATTATGCCTTCGATAACTGGAACACTCCCGTCCAGACCGGCAAAATGGAGCGGCAAGCCAACGGCGATTATGGCATCAAAATTCAAACGGCCGGGACGGCGCTGAATTTTTGCTTTAAGGATTCGGAGAATCATTGGGACAATAATCGAGGCGAGAATTGGAATCTCCATTTGCAATCATAGGCGCGTCCCCTTTTCTGGAAAAAAACGATGGAAGATGGATTGGACGTGCCCGGACTGATGCCCGCTACCAGTAGCGGGTTTTTTCAAACGGAACGTCTTTTTGGAACCTGTGCCACTACGATGGAATTCGGACCGAAAAGAGGAAAGCGGAAAAAAGATGTCGAATTCTACAGGTTAAATGAATGATCAATCGTTGCACAAGGCGGCGCCGCTCTTCGAGGCGTTGCTCCGCTACAGCCGCGACCCGGGGGTCCCTTTTCACACTCCCGGCCATAAGGCCGGATTGGGGCTGGAGCCGGAATGGCGCTCACTCCCGGATTGGTCCGGTTTGGATTTGACGGAGATCGCCGGCCTGGCGTGGGAGCCGGCCCTGGCCGAGGCCCAGGAGCTGGCGGCGCGGTTGTTCGGGGCGGCCCATAGCTTCTTTTTGACCCAAGGGGCGACCCAGGGACTGATCGGCGCGATGCTCGGTGTCTTTCCGCCCGGCTCTACCGTACTGGTGGCCCGCCACTGCCACGCGGCGGTGATCCATGGACTGATACTGGCCGATCTTCATCCGGTGTACGTCGCCGTGGACCGCCTGCCCCATTGGGGATTGCCGGCCGGCATCAACCGGCGCAGCCTGGAGGAGGCGCTCGCCGCCCATCCCGAAGCGAGCGGTTTGGTGATGACCAATCCGACGTATCAGGGGATCGCCGAACCGTTGGCGCCAATCCGTCGGTTGCTGGCCGGCAGGATACTGTTGATCGATGAGGCGCATGGCGGCCATCTGGGCTGGTCGGGCTTGAAGGGCTATGATGCTTGCGGCTGCGCCGACCTCTGGGTCCAGGGAACCCACAAGATACACGGGTCGCTGACTCAGACCGGGCTGCTTCATGTGGCAAGGACCGGCCCGCCCTTATCCGCGGTCCGTCGGGGACTGGACCTGATCGGTACCAGCAGCCCGTCCTTTATCCTGTTGGCTTCGCTCGATTCCGCCCGTCGCTTCTTGGCGCTGAAAGGCCGGGATATGTTCGGGGAACGCCTGCCCGGAATGGCCGACCTGAAAGAGCGATTGGCCCGCCTGGCCGGAGTAGCGGTCCTGACGGACCGGGAGTTGGACGCGGACCGGGCGCTTGACCCCTGGAAGCTGGTCATCGCCCTGAACGGACAGAGCGGCTATGAGTTGGAACGGAGTTTATACGGGCGTTTCGGAATTCAACCGGAGTACGCCGCCGGTGCGCAAGTGACTTTTTTCATGGCGCCTTGGCAGCAAGCGGGAGTTCTGGAGCGCCTCTATCAAGCGGTGGCTGATATCAGCCGCCAAACTGGACAACAAGCTGATTCGCGCAATTTTGGCACTGCTTTTGACATTCCGCCCCTGATCTTGAAACCGCGCGCCGCGGCCTTTGCGCCCCGCCAATCGGTACCCTTGCGGCAGGCCGCGGGGCGGGTCGCCGCCACGACGGTGGCGCCTTATCCGCCGGGTATTCCGGTCCTGGCGCCCGGCGAATTGATTCGTGACCCGGAGATTCAGGGGTTGTTTGAGATTGAACGTCAAGGCGGAACGATCCGGGGACTCGATCCGGACGGCGGGATTGCGGTGGTAAAGGAATAATCATGAAATTTAAAGATTTATTACCCTTGAGGGGTTGGATGGATGCGGGAAAACCACCCAGGCCAAACGGTTGGAAGAGTTTTTGAGCGAGCGCGGCTATGCGGTGGTGTTAACCCGGGAGCCGGGCACCTGGTTGGCCGAGGTGATTCGGAATCTGATTTTATTCCGAACCGGGAAGAGTGGCACCCGAGAACTGAGCCGGACCTCGCTTTTTTACTGGATATCGAAACCAAGCAGGGAATGAGTCGGATTCAAGATCGTTCCCGATCGGGCCGCCAGACGGTCGACCGGATCGAGGTGCGGGGTGCCGAGTTTCAGGCCAAAGTCCGGCGGGGCTTTTTAGAAGCGTTGTGATAAACCCTGCCCGAAGGTCAGGGTGAACACAAAAGCTCAGAAAAGCAAGTGATAAAGTCGTTTTTTAGTCCATTGAAAGGATGATTTCCGAATTAGAGGACTTTATCACATGGCTTTTGGAGCTGGCGAAGGAAGAATCCCGGTTCCGGTTGATCCGGGCGGCAGGCCGGAGCATTGAGGAGATTCACGCTGAGATGGCCGAAATCGTCATGTCCAAATTGCGTGGCGAATAAATATTCTTAAAAAAGGAGTGTGTGGGATGAAACTCGTCATTGCCATGATCCAGGATCAGGACGCCAATAAGCTCCTCGGAATCCTCTCGGAACACGGTTATTCCGCGACCAAACTGGCCAGCACCGGCGGTTTTCTGCGCCAGGGCAACACCACGCTGCTCATCGGGGTGGAGGACCAGCGGGTCCATGAACTGATGGAGCTGATCAAAGAAACCTCCAAGTCCCGAAAACAGTTGGTCACCCCCCTGGCGTCGGTCGGACGTTCCTTGAACAACTATATGACCGAGCCGGTGGAAGTGACGGTCGGCGGCGCCACGGTTTTTGTGGTGGCGGTGGAAGATTTCGCCAAAGTATAAGCGATCGCGGTTCGAAATTTCCATTGCGCGCTGGATGCCGGGATTTCTGGAACCGATCGCCTTTTCCGTAATTCTCTTGTCATACGAAGCGCGTTTGGCGTCGATAATGATCGTGTCGGAATTTATTTCGGAGAGAGATTCGCCTATCACGCCTTCGGCTTGGGGGCCGGAAAGTTCCCGCGGTCGTTGCTTCGCAAAGCGTCAGGCGAACGGTATGAAATGGGGTAGACTACGTGCAGATTAAGATCAACAATACCAATGCGCCGGAGAGTCCGCCCGTGGAGACCCGGATTCCGGGACCGGGGCGGACCGCCGAGTTTACACGCGCTTTGAGAGATTCGGACCGCGAGCACCGTCGCCAGATCTGCGATCAGTTGCTGGGCAAGATCGATGCTTTGAGCCGTGAGCTTAAGAATCACCCGACCCCGAAAGGATTCATGCGCTATCGCAGTCTGGTCAGTTCCTTTATGAAAGAAGCCCTTTCGCAATCCTACGAAGTCCGCAGCGAGACCCATTGGGACCGGGACGGGAATCGGAAGAGTCTGGTCGCGGTGAAGCGGATCAATACGGCGCTGGAAGAGATGATGGATGCCGTGGTGCAGAAGGAAAAGAGCCAAATCGATTTAGCGGCCAAATTTGACCAGATCCGGGGCTGGTTGTTGGATTTATACGTTTGAAATTAAGGAGTCGCCATGGCCCCGTTTTGCGTTTTTTCTGATATAATTGGGCATAAAGATATCATCCGGGCTCTGACCGCGGCCATCGCCACCGGACGCGTTGGACACGCCTACCTGTTTTTGGGTCCGGCGGGAATCGGCAAGAAGACGTTGGCCCTTGCCTTCGCGACCCGGCTGCTCTGCCGGGGCGAGGCTCCGGGACCCGATTGCGGATGCCCCTCTTGCAGCCGCTTGCGTTCGGGCAATCATCCCGATTTTACGGTGATAGAGGCGGAAGGGAACTCCATCAAGATTGAGCAGCTCCGGGAGCTTCAGCATCAGGTGTTCTTTCACCCCTTATTGGGGGAACGCAAGGTTTTTTTCTTCCCCGAGGCGGAACAATTGACGGAGGCCGCGGCCAACAGTTTTTTGAAAACCCTGGAGGAACCTCCGGCCGGGGTGCATTTTCTATTTACGGCAGTCCGGCCTGAATATATTCTGCCGACCATCCGGTCGCGCTGTCAGACGTATCAACTTTTTCCGGTACCCGCGCCGGAGATAGCCGGCTGGCTGATGGGCAAGGGTTATTCGGCGGAGGCGGCCGAAGCGCGCAGCGGAGTTGCGGAAGGGATTCCCGGGCGGGCGCTGACGGTTGACGGCGCGACACTGAGCGCGGCGAAATACGGCCGGATCGGCGAACTGCTGGACCAGGATTTATTACAGTTATTGAAGATCGCTAATGAATTTGAGAAGAAAGAGCGGAAAGAGGTCTTGGCTATCTTGCGGAACTGGGAAGCTCAGCTCCGGGAGGAATTGCTGGATCTGGAGGCAAAGCCGGCCGCTGCTCCGCCACAACATATCGTAATGGTCGCCAGATTGGAAAAATTGGGACAGACCATCCGCTGGATCGAGAGCAACGTCAATCTGCGCCTGGCGGTGGAGAACTTTTTTATCGCCGTGAAAACGGCGGGGAATCCGGATCATCGTTTACGAAGGGAATTGGTTTGATGATTAATATTGTGGGAGTCCGTTTCAAACAAGCGGGCAAGATTTATTATTTTGATCCGGCGGAACTGGAGGTGCAAGCCGGGGCGAATGTGATCGTCGAGACGGTGCGGGGGGTCGAATTCGGCCAGGTGATCGTCGGTCCGCGGCTGGTGCCGGATGAAAAAGTAACCCAGCCGCTGAAGAAGGTACTCCGGCTGGCCACCGCCGAGGATGAAGTCCAGCTTCGCGAGAATCATGAGAAGGAACAGAAGGCCTTCGGCATCTGCCAGGAGAAGATCGCCAAGCACAATCTGGAGATGAAACTGGTCGACGTCGAGTATACCTTCGACCGGAGCAAGATTATCTTTTATTTCACCGCGGACGGCCGGGTCGATTTTCGGGAGTTGGTCAAGGATCTGGCCACAGTCTTTAAGACCCGGATCGAGCTGCGCCAGATCGGCGTGCGGGACGAGGCCAAAATGCTGGGAGGACTCGGCCCGTGCGGCCGGCCGCTCTGCTGCGCCACGTTCCTGGGCGAATTTGAGCCGGTCTCGATTAAGATGGCCAAGGAGCAAAACCTTTCCTTGAATCCGGTCAAGATCTCCGGCATCTGCTCGCGTTTGATGTGTTGTTTGCGGTATGAATCATCCAGCTACCGGGATACCAAGGCCGACCTGCCATTGACCGGGAGCCGGGTCCGGGTCGACGGCCGCGAGGGCAAGATTGTCGAGACTCATCAGGCCAAGGAGTCGCTGTTAGTCCAGTTCGGGGATGGTTCCCGGAAAGAAGTGCTGCTGGCCGAGGTCGAGGAGATCCTGCTCGACAATGGCGCTAGTGAAAAGAAGAGCCCGGATCCGGGCGATAAAAATGTCTGACAAAATTGCTTGACAAGGGGGTTCGTCCTCCGTTATAATTTCTTTAAATAGCTTGAATATCCAAGAGCAATGAAGAGGATTAGTACGATGATAAGGTTGACAGAGAGCCGGTGGTTGGTGGGAACCGGTGACCCGAACATCCGAACTCCCCTCTGAGCTGCCAGCCCAACGAGTTTTCAAGTAGGCTGAGCCGGGGGAATGATTTTTCCAGCCCGTTACAGCGAAGACGTCTGTCCGTAATCTGCGGGATTGCGGCGGAGGTTGGCGGAGGCGCCGGCAGGATCAAGCGGCGTGAATTTGGGTGGTAACACGAGATTAAACCCTCGTCCCTTTGCAGGGACGAGGGTTTTTTTATTTTTCCGGGAAAATGACGAAGGAGGAATGAATGATGCGTCAGGTACAGATCTTTGATACTACGTTACGGGATGGTGAGCAATCCGCCGGAATAAACCTCAATGTGGAGGAGAAATTGCGGGTCGCCAGGCAATTGGCGCGATTGAACGTGGATGTGATCGAAGCGGGTTTCGCCATTGCCTCGCCGGGGGATTTCGAAGGCGTCCGGGCGATTGCCAGAGAAGTGAAAGGGGTAACCGTATGCTCGCTATCCCGGGCGCTCAAACCGGACATTGACCGGGCTTGGGAAGCGGTGCGGGAGGCCGAATCGCCCCTGATTCATACCTTTATCGCCACTTCCCCCATTCATATGCAGTATAAACTACAAAAAAATCCCGAGCAGGTATTGGAGATGGCGGTAGCCGCGGTCCGGCATGCCCGCGGTCTCTGCCCGCAAGTGGAATTTTCGGCCGAGGACGCCACCCGCAGCGAATGGGATTTTCTCTGCCGGATCTTCGGCGCGGTCATCGCGGCCGGCGCGACGGTGATCAACATCCCGGACACGGTGGGCTATATTATCCCGACCGAATTCGGAACGATGCTCCGGTATATTAAGGAACATACCCGGGGGATCGAAAAAGTCAAGCTCTCGGTACACTGCCATAACGACCTCGGCCTGGCGGTAGCCAACTCGCTGGCGGCGGTGGAGAACGGCGTCGATCAGGTGGAATGCACGATCAACGGTCTCGGGGAACGGGCCGGCAATGCCGCGCTGGAAGAAGTGGTAATGGCGCTTAAGACCCGCGCTGAGAATTTCCAGGCCGCAACCCGTATCCACACCGAGCAGCTCCACCGGACCAGCACTCTCGTGTCGACGTTGACCGGCAAGCCGGTGCAGCATAATAAGGCCATTGTCGGCTCCAATGCCTTCGCGCACGAGGCCGGCATCCATCAGGATGGCATCCTGAAGAACCGGATGACCTATGAGATCATGACTCCGGAGTCGGTTGGTCTGAGCCAGACCCAATTGGTGCTCGGAAAGCATTCGGGCCGACATGCGGTGAAGAACCGGCTGGAAGAATTGGGGTATACATTATCAGAACCTGAACTGGACCGGGCCTATGAACACTTCATCGAGCTGGCCGATAAGAAAAAAGAGGTTACGGACTCCGATCTGGAAGCTTTGGTGCGCAATCAGGTAGCGATGATGAAAGACCGGTTTGAACTGGATTACCTCCACGTCAGCACCGGAAATTCGACGATCCCCACCGCCACCGTGCGCTTGAAGGCCGACGGCGCTCTAGTGGAAGAAGCAGCCTGCGGCGATGGTCCCATCGATGCCATTTACAATGCGATCGACCGGATTACCGGAATTAAGGTGAAACTGGACGAATACAGCATTAAAGCGGTGACCTCGGGTCAGGATGCCCTGGGTGAGAGCACCGTAAAGGTCCGCGAGGACGGCCATGCTTACGTGGGACGCGGGCTTTCCACCGACATTATCGAGGCCAGTACCCTTGCCTATCTTCACGCGGTCAATAAGATTGCCGAGAAGTTAAAATGGGCCGAAGTATCGAACGGCTAAGAGAACTTTGGCAATAAACCATAGCGATGACTTATTCCCCGGAAGCGGCGCAAGCCGCTTTTTTTATTTCGTATTCCGGGATGAATGGGAGCGCTTTTGCGGTTACGCGAGAACCACATGGACGATGTAGGGCGATGTCACATATATAGTAAGGATGTTTTTGTGATTCTGGACATAGGGATGATATGTCTTGACAGGGTGATGTTAGTTATTGCGGGAAACTGTTGTAAATTAGGCGTTAAATTGGATTGTATACAGTATAAAAAGTTGACAACAAATATTTTTAGTGCTAACATCTATAACATAAACATAACATATATAAGGAGTGATACCCATGATTTCGAAGTTTTTCCTTGCAATCATGATGGTCGTTGTGTTGCTGGTAATGGTGGGGATTCCGGCTTGGGCCGCTGATCCGGAAGTATCGGTCAGGCAGGCGGCAGATACCATATGGACTTTGGTAACTGCCTTTTTGGTCTTTTTTATGCAAGCCGGTTTTGCAATGGTGGAAGCGGGCTTCACCCGGGCGAAAAACGCCGGCAATATTGTCATGAAGAACTTGATGGACTTCGCGGTCGGATCCATCGCGTATTGGGCCGTCGGGTTTACATTGATGTTCGGCGTCGGTAGCTTTATCGGTTCGGGTTCCTTCTTCTTGGGCGGTTCCTTTGAGCATCTCGGTTTAGGTATTTCACTCCCGGTATTCTTACTGTTCCAAACCGTGTTCGCTGCCACTGCGGCCACCATCGTTTCCGGAGCGATGGCGGAACGGACCAAGTTTACCAGTTATCTGATTTACAGCGCGGTAATCTCCTTAATCATTTATCCGGTCGTCGGACACTGGGCTTGGGGCGGTGGCTGGCTCTCCAAATTAGGCTTCATTGATTTCGCAGGTTCCACCGTGGTTCACTCGGTTGGTGGTTGGGCCGCTCTGATGGGCGCGACGATTTTAGGGCCGCGGATCGGCAAATACAGTCCGGACGGCAAAGTGAATGCTATCCCCGGTCATAATCTGGTCATTGCGGCACTCGGTGTATTCATCCTGTGGTTTGGCTGGTTCGGATTTAATCCCGGGAGTACCCTTTCGCCGTTCGCTCCCAATCTGGGATTGATTGCGGTCACAACAAATTTGGCTGCGGCAGCCGGAGCTTGCGTGGCGATGATTGTCAGCTGGTTTAAATACGGCAAGCCGGATGTATCCATGACCTTGAACGGCGCGCTGGCCGGATTGGTAGCCATCACCGCTGGCTGCGCCGCGGTATCCGCCGAGGGTTCGGTATTGATTGGCGCGATTGCCGGCGCGGCTGTAATCTTCGCGGTAGAGTTCTTCGATAATAAAGCCAAGATCGACGATCCGGTGGGCGCAATCTCCGTTCACGGCGTTTGCGGAGCCTTGGGCACCTTGATGGTCGGTTTGTTTGCTACCGACGGCGGGCTGTTTTACGGCGGTGGGGTTAAACTCCTCGGTGTTCAAGCGTTGGGAGTAATCTCTACTTTCCTTTGGACGGCCGCAACCGCTGGAACTCTTTTCTTGATTCTCAAACATACGGTAGGACTTCGGGTCAAAGAAGTCGAAGAAACAGAGGGCTTGGACGTTCACGAACATACCAGCTATGCCTATCCGGATATGTTCACGTCAAGTTTGAAAATGTAGGCTCATAAGTATTAGTGGTTAAATTGAGAGGAGGCTTTATTGATGAAAAAAGTTGAAGCCATCGTACGGGCCACCAAATTGGACGCGGTCAAGGCTGCTCTGAATTTCGTGGGAGTGACCGGAATGACTATCACCGAGGTGAAGGGGTGCGGCCACCAAAAAGGTCACGTTGAGCATTACCGGGGTTCGGAATACGTCGTAAATCTTCTGCCGAAGGTGAAGATCGAGGTTGTTATCAAGGATCAGGAGTTATCGAAGATTACGGATGCCATCATCGAGGCGGCGCGGACCGGCGAGATTGGCGACGGAAAGATTTTCGTATATGACATTGCGGACGCGATTCGGGTCCGTACCGGGGAACACGGCGAGACTGTTATTTAAAGGTGAAGATTCGGCCGGGAGATTCTCCCGGCCGATTTTCTTAGCTGCTGAGATGCATTCCTGTGGAACAGGAAAAACCGGACGTGCGAGTTTTACCCCCCGAAAGGAGTGTTCGCCATGAATCCGTCGAATGACGTTCAAGTTGTCAGGAGCCAGACTCTTTTGACTCTGCAAGCTGCCAAGCACCTGGATCTGGAACGTCTGATGGCCGAAATGAGCGGCCAGGGTTGGAAATTGGAACATTTCCCGCGCTTTGAGAAGAAAGACAAGGTTTGGCAGGTCACGCTGAGCCGGTCGCAACCGGTGGCGCTGAACCGGTGATTCCGAAGCGGAACCAAAATTTCTAACAAAATGAGAGGAAAAATCATTCCGGGCGATGCAAATTTTGTTGATCGGCTCATAGAACACCCCTTTCTGGAGAAATTATAGGAAAGGGGTGTTGGCATTTATGGAAAAGATCAAAGTGGGAGTCATCGGCTTGGGCTATGCCTGGGAACGCTTACATCACCCGGCCTTCGAGGAATTGGCCGACAGATACCAGATCACCGCGATCTGTGATATCAACCGGGGGCGGGCCGAATATTGGGGACAGCGGTTGGGACTGGACATCAACCGGGATGTGTATACCAACTACCTGACCATGGTCGAGCGGCGCGATTTGCAGGTGATCGATATTATGGTCCCGATCGCCCAAAACCACCCGGTGGCGGAAGCGATAGCCGGGTCCGGCAAGGCGATCATCTTGGAAAAACCGATGGGTGCCAGCGTCGAGCAGGCGGAGGCCACGCGGGGACTGCCGGAGCGGTATGGGATTCAGATGATGATCGCCGAAAACTACCGCTACAGCGAAGAGTTTAATCTGATTCGCGACATGGTCCGGCTGCGCAAAGTGGGTACGCCGGTCCACTTCAGCTACCACCGAACCAGTTGTTTTCCGTGCGCGATGAAGAAGGATACCTTTTCAGCCACCGAATGGCGGCAGCATCCCGATTACTCGGGCGGGGATCTGCTGGATGCGGCCATTCATGATCTGGCCGGACTGCGCCATGTCTTTGGAGCGGTCGAATACCTGCAGGCGCTGGGAGTGCCCCAGAAGGACGATTTCAGTCCCTACGCGGCGGTGACGGTCAATCTGCAGTTCATGAACAAAGTCATCGGCAATTTCACCTATTATCCGGCGGGGCAGGAACCGCAGAAGCCGCTGGTCGGCCTGAGGATCTTCTGCACGCAGGGCATGATTTATCTTGAGGAGCCGCAGTGCGGGATCATCAATGTCTTTTACAACGACGGCCGGCACGAAATGGTGACCTACCGTCCGATGCGCGGCTACTATAATGAACTGGTCAACTTCCACAATGCGCTCCTGGGGCGCGAGGCGCTGGCGGTCACGCCGGAGATGGAGATCGGCGACCTGCGGACGGTCTTCGCCATTCTGCAGTCCATCACGGAGCAGGATGTGGTGAAAGTGGACCGGGTGCCATATTTTGCGGTGCAAGGGTAGGGCGGGCGGCAGGCCCGCCTTTGCTAAAAGCGTTGTGATAAACCCTGGCCGCAGGTCGGGGCGTTCACAAAAGCTCAGGGAAGCAAGGGATAAAGTCGTTTTGAAATCCTCTTGCAAGTCGAATCGATTGGAAAGAGACTTTATCACATGGCTTCTAATGACGGGAGAAATAACCGGCGATGAACAGGATGGTTAATTTATCCAAAAGCGTCTTTGAAATCTGCCGGGAGAATCCGGAAGTCATGGAGATTTTGAAAGGGCTCGGTTTCTCGGATATCGCCAATCCGGGCATGCTGCAAACGGCGGGACGTCTGATGACGATCCCCAAGGGGGCGGCCATGAAGGGCATTTCCATGGACGTCATCAAAACGGCGTTCCGTGACCGCGGGTACGAGATTGAGGAGTAGCAGCCTCTGCCAAGCGGCGTTGTCGGGATATTTTTGACCCGGTGCGCGGAGATGGCCGGGCCAGGGGCTCCAAGACGTTTCCAAGATTTTATTAAGGATAAAGACATCATCGAAAGGCGCTTCCCAGACGATATTCTTTTCAAGAGATAGATAGCGGTCCCGCTGGACCGCATTTTTAATCGGTTCCAAAATGATTGCAACTCATTCGCGGGTTGGATCGTTACATTATTTATCCCCTTGTTAGCTCGTCGCTGGCTTGTGGCTCAGCCGGAGCGGAGATCGGGGTTGGAGTGGCCAGGCGGAAAGAGCGCGATTTACGGATAGGGTAAAATGATATCTACAGCGCAGATTCACAGGAGTAAAGGCACGATCATGGTAAAAATCTATGGCGCAAGGCTCATCTTGCGGATTGCGGTACTGGTGACGGCGATTCTGATGTATCTGACCGACCGAAACAGCCTGTTTTTTTCAAAGGGATTGGGGTTGGAGCAAGGGATTCAACCGTTGCATATTCTATGGTTAATCTTCGCGGCCGGGATGGTCCATAAGTTTTTCCCACAAAAGATCGCCAGTATGGGCTGTCGCAAACAATTCAAATCGACCTATGCCCCGAGTGAAAGAGAGCCGGACCGGGCGGATATGGCCGCCTGGATCAAAGCGGAAAACGGCGCCGCCCGGAAAGTCTTGGCGGTATGGGTCGCGCTCCATGTGGCCCTGGCCCTGCTTTATGACGCGAAGCTGCTTGGGGAGAGCGAAATCCTGTTGCTATCCCTGATTTATTACGTTTGCGATCTGATTTGCGTACTGTTTTACTGCCCGTTTCAGTCTTTAATCATGAAAAACCGCTGTTGTGTCACATGCCGGATCTTCAACTGGGATTCGATGATGATGGTTACGCCGCTGATTCTGGTGCCCAGTTTTTTCTCCTGGAGTTTGGGATTGATCGCTTTCATGGTCCTGATTCGCTGGGAAGTCACGTACCGGCGACACCCCTTGCGGTTCTCCGATGCGTGCAATAAAAATTTACATTGTACCCATTGCCGGGAACGGCTTTGCGTACTGAAACGATCGGTTCATGTCCAGTAACGGGAAGCCGCGCATGAATGCGGCAATTCAGCAACTTCCATCTTGACAGAACAGACATAGTTTGATAATATGTATTACAAATTACTCAAAATGCGTTGACAGGGAAACACATTGCATGAAGGCGCTTTTTAGAGAGCTGTTGGTTGCTGCAAAACAGCGCGCCGGGGCAGATGGTGACTCACCCTTGAGCAGTCGTCCGAAAGCAGCGCCCCATTCCGGCGGCATGGCAAGTAGGCGCGGACGGGTTTCTCGCCGTTATCACGAGAGGGCATTCATCGGTTGCGATTGATGCTGCGAAAAGTGGGGTATGACGATACCCAATGAGAGTGGTACCACGGAAGTGCAGGCTTTCGTCTCTTGCAGAAACGCAGAGGGACGAAGGCTTTTTTTATGCCCTGCCTTCGCCCGTCCTCGTATAAGGAGCGAAAGGGCGTTTGCCTGGTTAAAGGATTAGCGGTGAAAATGACGCAATTTCTAATTCTCGAAGGAGGTTTCTCAATGAAAATTGCATTTTCGACTCTCGGTTGTCCCGACTTCAGCTGGCCGGACATCTATGCCATGGCCAAGGACCTCGGCTTCGACGGCATCGAAATCCGCGGCCTGGGCAATGAAATCTTTGCGGTCAAGGCGCAGCCTTTCACCGGAAGCCAGCTGCCGCAGACCGTTCAAAAGCTCTCCGAATTGCGACTGGAGATTCCCTGCCTCTCTTCCGGCTGCTGCCTGAAGTTTGCCGAAAAGGCGGAGGAGAATCACCGGGAGATCGTACAATATATCGAGCTGGCCGAGCGGCTGGGCACGGCCTATATCCGGATCTTGGCCGATCTGGAGCCGCAACCGGAAGGCGCGGTGGACGACGAAGTGGTTCTGGCGGCGCTGCGGCGGCTGGCTCCGGTGGCCGAGGCGCACGGTGTGACGCTGCTGGTGGAGACGAACGGAGTCTATTCCGACACCAACCGCCTGCGAAAGCTGCTCGAACATGTGGCCAGCGACGCGGTGGCCGCGCTGTGGGACATTCACCATCCTTACCGGTTTGGGGGCGAGACGCCCGGCAAGACCATCCAGAATCTCGGGGCCTACGTCAAATACGTCCACATGAAGGATTCGGTGGTGGAGGACGGCGCGATCCGCTACCGCATGACCGGCGAGGGCGATCTGCCGATCGACGATTTCATGCGGGCGCTGCGTTCCATCAATTACGACGGCTATGTTTCGCTCGAATGGGTGAAACGCTGGGCGGCCGATCTCGGCGATGCGGGAGTGGTCTTTCCGCACTTCGCCAACTTTATGAGCCGTTACACCAAGAAGAGCGCGGGGAAGGGTCATCTCTTCGATAATAACGCGGGGACCGGCAAGTATGTCTGGGAGAAATACTCCCTGCTCGACCTGACCTTCCCGCAGGTGCTGGACAGGATGGTCGATGAGTTTCCGGACCAGTACGCGTTCCGCTATACGACCCTGGACTATACCCGGACTTACGCCGAATTCCGCGAGGATGTCGATACCTTTGCCCGGGCGCTGATCGCCTTGGGCGTCAAGCCCGGGGATCACGTGGCCATCTGGGCGACCAATGTGCCGCAATGGTTCATCACCTTCTGGGCAGCCACCAAGATCGGGGCGGTGCTGGTCACGGTGAACACCGCCTATAAGATCTATGAGGCGGAATATCTGCTGCGCCAGTCGGATACGCATACGCTGGTGATGATCGACGGCTACAAGGACTCGGATTATGTCGGGATCGTCAAGGAGCTCTGCCCGGAGCTGGCCAGCGCCGAGCCGGGGAAACCGCTCCACGCCAAACGCCTGCCTTTCCTGCGCAACGTGATCACGGTGGATTCGCAACAGCCGGGCTGCCTGACCTGGGACGAGGCAGTGGCCTTCGCGGAGAAGGTTCCCATCGAGGAAGTGCACCGGCGGATGCTGGCCATCAACCGGCACGATGTCTGCAATATGCAGTACACCTCGGGAACCACCGGCTTCCCCAAGGGCGTGATGCTGACGCACTACAATGTGGTGAACAACGGCAAAAACATCGGCGACTGCATGGATCTCTCCACCGCCGACCGGATGATGATCCATGTGCCGATGTTCCACTGCTTCGGGATGGTGCTGGCGATGACGGCCTCGATGACCCACGGCGTGACCATGTCGCCGCTGCCCTATTTCTCGCCGAAGCAGTCGCTGGACTGCATCAACCGGGAGAAGATCACCTGTTTCCACGGGGTTCCCACTATGTTCATCGCCATGCTGGAGCATGAGGACTTCCCGAAGACCGACTTCTCCCAGATGCGGACCGGGATCATGGCGGGCAGCCCCTGCCCGGTCAAGGTGATGCAGGATGTGGTGGATAAGATGCACATGAGCCAGATCTCCATCGTCTACGGCCAGACCGAGGCTTCGCCCGGCTGCACCCAGAGCCGGGTCGATGATCCGCTGGAAGTGCGGGTCAATACCGTCGGCCGCGAATTGCCCGGGGTGGAGTGCAAGATCGTCGACCCCCAGACCGGGGCGGATCTGCCCGACAATGTGGACGGCGAATTTGTGGCGCGCGGCTACAACATCATGAAAGGCTATTACAAGATGCCGGAGGCGACGGCGGCCGCCATCGACGAGCACGGCTGGCTGCACACCGGCGACCTGGCGCGGCGCGACGAGAACGGCAACTTCAAAATCACCGGCCGCATTAAGGATATGATCATCCGCGGCGGCGAGAACATTTATCCCAAGGAGATTGAGGACTTCATCTACACTCACCCGAAGGTCAAGGACGTTCAGGTGATCGGCGTGCCCGACCAGCAGTACGGCGAGGAGATCATGGCCTGCGTCATCCTGAAGGACGGGATGGAGCTGACCGCCGAGGAACTCAAGGATTTCGTCCGTTCGCACATGGCGAAGCACAAGACCCCGCGCTACGTCGATTTTGTCACCGAGTTCCCGATGAACGCGGCGGGCAAGATTATGAAATTCAAAATGCGGGAACAGGCGGTCGAAAAGCTCGGCTTGCAGGCCGCCAGCAAGATCGTGACGGCGTAAATCAAGGGCGGATGAACCGAATCTTCGTCTGGCTCAGCGCTGAAGCATCC
Source organism: Hydrogenispora ethanolica (assembly GCF_004340685.1). Classification (NCBI taxonomy): domain Bacteria; kingdom Bacillati; phylum Bacillota; genus Hydrogenispora; species Hydrogenispora ethanolica. Next base: position 23,488 of record NZ_SLUN01000057.1, read on the forward strand.
GGGTATAAACCAAAAAACTCCTGAGAAATCGGGAGTTTTTTGGTATCCCGGTGCAAGAAGGGAACCAATGGGACGGAGTTTCGTTCCATTTCCATGGAAAAAATGCAAATTATGGATGGGATCGAAAGCGTCCCATCGCCAAATTTTTTTGACGAGGTGAAAGATGGTAAAATGGAAAGGGTTCTGGCTGGTTTTATTGCTGATATGGGCCGCCCATCCCGGTGCCGGTTCGGCGGAAGGTGACGCTCATTTTTACGACGCCGCCGGCCGGCCACTGCCGCAGTATGAGTGGATCACGGAGCGGTTGAAAGAGTATTTTCCGGAGAGCGTACCCCCAAGAATAACCGTCCAGTTTCAAAACCAGTGGCGCTCCTCCCGTTTTCATCCAACCGACGCGGCGGTCCTGATCCATGAAAGCGTCAAAAACGCTCCCGAGCCGGTGATCGCGCACGAGAGTTGCCATCTGTGCCTGGCGAACTTGACGAAGGGGGCGAGTACCCGGGAGAAATTTCGTTTCTTTGACGAAGGATTCGCCGAAATTTTTGAAAACCTGGCCATGAAACGGTTTGAAGCTTACAAGGAGGAGGCATTGACCGTCGCCGCGGCACAGCACCGCCGGCGCAATGTCAGCTTTGCCAGGGTGCAAAAATGGTCGGAGTACTATGGAGATCCCGAGACGAAGACCAACTTTTATGCTTATCCGGTCGGCGCGAGCTTCGATCTGTTTATCATGGATCACTTCGGCAAGGACCGGCTGCTGGCCTTCTTTAAGGATATCGGCGAGACCGGCGATCTGGCGCGAACGGTCCGGAATGTTTTGGGGAGCGATCTCCCGGAGCTGGAGGCCAAGTGGCTGCGGTATTTGGAGGAAGTGGATGTTTCGACCGCCGAACCCCGGATCGTCAAGGTGTTCCCAGAGAACGGGGCGACCGGCGTGAGCACCCGGACGGAGGAGATTGCCGTCCAATTCGACCGGCCGATGGCCCGGAGGATCATCTTCATTTCCGATTGCCGGCAGGGGGTCTGTTATAAGAACGCCTATTGGAAGAGCGACCGCATCCTGGCGGTGAAGGTGAAGCTCTTGCCCAACCATCGCTACCGGATCGCTTTGGGGGATATGGCTCACGGCAGATTCATGAGCCGGGCCGGCGGCGAACTGCCCGTCACCGAGTGGAGTTTTGCAACCGGAGCCGAATAAAAGGGTTGACGTGGCCTGGCGAATTGGATGGTTTGCTGAATCAGAGAATTTCAAATTACCATAGTATTCCCTTGGTAATACACCGGCCGGTTGCGGAAAAAGCCGGCGCTGAAAGTCCGGCGCCATTGAACCGGGATTGCCGGCGCTTTTGGGCTGCCGCCTCTCAAAAGATAGGAAAATTTCAAAGCTGCATTCGCTAGATTATTTTTCAGAGAGCTCACATGATGGGCTCTTTTTTCTTTTTGCTGTATTTTGCGGATACTGATCCGGTGGAGGAGCCGAAAGAGAACGTTTTATGAATCACGGATCGCTTTGGATGACTGAAAGAGCTCTTTCAGTCGCTCGAGGAACTCTTTTTGGGGAAAAAGAGTTCTTTCAGTCGTTGAACAAGCTCTTTGAACGAAACCGCTGTCGCGGTGGTAAAACCGACCTAGAGTAAAAAGATTCAGCAGAACACACAGATATTGCTGGAAAACAACCCAAT